>CAYFRV010000009.1:0-5609 GCA_964345495.1 uncultured Bacteroidales bacterium
TGAATTCTGTCACTTGATAATGTTTTTTGGTTATCCATATTGGGTATAATTAAATATAAGCATAAATAACAGAAAGCACAGTTTCCCTTTTATGATTAAATCCCAAAAAACCCTTATCCGAGTGTTCCAGGCGAATGCTGGAATTATTTTTAATTACCGGGTATGGAAAATGTTTATTTATTTTAAATCCTGCATTTTCCAGGCGACTCACCCAATTCTCAGCTTTATCATGACACTCAAAACGTTCCTCATTTTGTTTTCCGATAATGTCTTCTATTTCTCTTCCAAAAAAAAGCTTCAGGGCATTTTTCTCTTTACGTGAAACATTCAATTCATCAATAACCTGGAACACATGAGAAAAATGCTCATAACTGTTTTGGAAACGCTTATAAAGATTTGGTTCCAGATTGTTTACATTAGGCTCTGTAAGCAAAAATGCTTTAGGTTCGAGTTTTGCCATTTCTTTCAGAAAAGCATCTCTTTGTGATGGTGATTGGATATGATGCAATGCAAGAGAAGCATTTATAAATAAATCAAAGTCTGTATCTGGAAGGTACTTTCTCAGATCATCACTTTGTATATTTTCAGCAAAGGCCTCTATTCCAAAAAAATTAAGTTTTATGTTCAGTGTAGAAGCCATTGTCTTAATACTTCTTTGTGCTTCATAGATAGCTTCTTTAAAAGGCTCTATACCTATAACAGTTAATTCTTCAATATCAATATCTTTTCGTTGATGAATTTCATTTAATAATGAGACCGTTTGGATACCCCGACCTATTCCAACATCAACCAGTACAGCCTTATTAGTGTTAATCATTGCATCTGTAATGAGCGAATTGGTAATTTTCTGTCCCAGATTGACAAAAGGAAAGTGTTTAATAATCAGGTCGAATAATTTTATCTGGGGAACTTCAAATTTCTTCAAATAAATATGCTCATCAATACCAACAGGACCAACATGATTTTTTAAAGCCTTAATAAAAAGTGTAGCAAGTAATTTGTCTGTATTTTCGCCAATTTCTTCCAGACAAAAATCCAATAAGGTTTCAAGTTCAATTTTATTCTGTTGTGAAAACTGCTTTGGGTCATTTTTCATAACCTTGTCTAATGCTTCGTGTACATGTGCTGTTGGTAAAGTAGTCATAAGGGTATTCTTTTGTTTACAAGTAAAGAGATTAAAGTTCCGCTTAAAAGATAATCTGAAAAAAATACCATTTAAGCAGAACTTTTCGGATATAAATATTTATGGATTAAGCTTTTTCGTCGAGCCATTTCTCTGCTTCAGAAATGGTTTTAAAATACCCGGTTGTATCACCTTTAACGCTACTGGAAAATTTATTCAGGGATAATTGAGTGAATACATCTTCAGGCACAACAAAAGCCATAGCTTTCATACCGTTACTAACCATTGTTGGAATCACACTAGCAGCATAGTCAGCGTCTTCAGATTTTACTACTTTCTGATCCAGAGTATCGGAAAGAATCGTTTTTACGTCATTATTTTTAACAAAATCTCTGGTTTTATCAATAGCTTCCCTAAATATATTTGAGGAAGCAAAACCAGTCCACTTTTGTGTTAATCGTTTCTTATTTTTGTCAAAAGTAATTTTGACATAATCGTTTTGGTGTACGACCATAATAATTAAAATTTTATAAGTTTTAAATGAAAAATTGTTATTTCAAATATATAATAATTTCGTGATAAATAAACAAAATTTGTAGCTAAACCGCCATAATTCTATAGACAAAAATTACGAATAACTAATTATCATATTTTTAGATAAGTGATATTAAGAAATCGTATGAATGAATTTTAAATAGCCTTTAAAAGATACAATTCTCTTTTTCAGTAAGGAAACATGAAAATAATAAAGATTGAATTTAAAAAGCAACAATGATAGGTTTTTAAAAAACGTTATAGTGTAAATAAACAGCTGCTAAAATTTTTAGAGTGTACAAATAAAATATAATTACGTACTTAATTTTTGTAGAACATTCTGGAGAATAATTCGTATTTTTGTTCATATTATATTAGGCACAATACATTGACAATGCTTATACCCGTAAATATATGTCCTTTGTATTGTGCCTTTTTCTTAATCTAATTCTGAACCTGAATGATTAGTTTAAAATTCAGATTATATTAACCTTAATATTCTGCTCATATTTATAAAAAAAGAATACAGTTTTTTAATTTTTATTTATTATTACTTTTTAACACTATTATATCCTTTATCTAAAAGATACATGCGTTTTGTTCAATTTAAAGATTTGTTCCCGTTATAATTCGCTCTGGATTGATAAGCAAAACTATAAAAAAAAGTATAGAAAAAATGATTTTCCTGTGAAATTATTTTGCCCGAGTAATCTGTGAATTATATCTTTCTCCGGGAGCGACTAAGGTTTACTTAGTTTTTTCCAAATATCCGGAAACTGTTTTGATTTAAAAAACACTAATGGGAAATTAGAATTCCCTGCCCAAAAGATAGTTCGTTAAGAATAAATTTGCCTGGTTTGAAAGCTATAGAAGGCATCATTAAGATTATGAACTTAATCCTGATAGATCAGATGCTATAATTTACAGTTTCCAATCATCAAACTGATGCTTATCAAAATTTCATCTTTTAAGAAAGTAGACTTTATACCAATTATAAACAACCATAAATATTCTACAATTAATTCATAATTAAAAAATTTATGAATCGTTTTAACTTTTGATTAATAAAAGATAGTTTATTTTTGTATGAGAATTTATTGGTAACATGTTTAGAAAAGCTTTCAAAATACTGGTATTAATCCCTGTTTACATATATCGCTGGTTGATCTCTCCTCTGACTCCGGGATCCTGCAGACATGTTCCTACATGTTCAGAATACATGGTGGATGCTGTAAAAATTCATGGCCCCGGTCGGGGCTTTTTAATGGGATTAAACCGTCTATCACGTTGTCATCCATGGGGAACTCATGGCTATGATCCTGTACCCAGGTTTACTATAAAAAAGTATAAGAAACATTAAAATAGTTATACCGTTAACCTTCAATTCAGGTTAAAAGAGCTTCCAATTAAAGTTAAAGGAAAATTTAACATGCTGTGGGTCCACGATTGTAAGTTCTTTCGCTCCTTTAAAGAAATAAAAGGCAGCTATTGCCATCAGTAAGTGACTCATATCATAATGATTCATATAAACATGTAGACTGAGCTCATTCATATATATCAATGCTGAAACAGCAGCCCAAAAAACTCCAATCAGGAAATAGCGGCTTGCTAAATTTCTTGTCTTTAGGTATACATAGAGTTGCAAGCTCAAAACAACAAACATCAGTCCATAACCAGAATGAATTTCGACAAACCGGAAATTCAATGTATACATCGTTATAGCCATAAATGTAAGCAATTCAATCATGTTTACCACCCTAAAAGTTTTTGCTAGTTTCTTACTTATTAGGGGTCTTGCATGTTCAATAGAAGCACGTTCTAATAACATAATTGATAACATGCTTGTAATCCAGCCGGGCAATTTCCATCCGAAAGAAAAAAGATATAGAAAACCATGGCCTATCAAGCCTCCAAAAGCTGTTGCAATACCCATTGTGAGAAAATAGTACTTCAAAAAAACAAATACCCTCTTTTTTCTCCCTGATTTTTGCAACCAATAAAAAGCATAAAAACAAACTGCTGAAACAATTAAATCTGTAAAGGTAGTAACCGGTTCTAAAATCTCTATTCCAAAAAGCTCTATAGGGGGCTGTGCCATAAAATGAATTTTATGTTATATGCTTATTTTAGAAGTCTTTACGTTAAACAGAACAAAATGTTTGCGGAAATATTTCAATTTATAGGCTTGTTATTAAAAAAATATAGCCGGTAATAAATATCTTAACCGGCTATACTTAATTAATTATGATTATATAAAAAGCGTTTGATTTTTTGAGTTGCTGTTTTTTCAAAAGGAGTAGATTTTACCTCAACCCGCTGAACTCTGGAGAATTTATTAACCCTGTTATTAATATAATCGTGCAGTTCACTTCGCCACTCTTCAATTTTTTTCTCAATAACAATGGTGAATTCTTCTTTAAACTGTTTGTAGCGTTGCTCAATGTCTTCTTTATTCACATGAACCATAGCCACGAGCTTTCCTTTCTTTTCAACTACCAGGGATTCTACCACGTCCCGAAAGTTATTAATAACAGATTCAATTTCTTCAGGATAGATATTCTCTCCGTTATTACCTACAATCATATTTTTAAGTCTTCCTTTTATATAAAGGTAATTATCCTTATCCAGTACCCCAAGGTCTCCTGTTTTAAACCAACCATCAGGAGAAAAAGCCTCTTTTGTGGTCTCCGGTTCTTTATAATAGCCTTTCATAACGTTTGGCCCTTTAACCCATATCTCTCCCTCTCCCGTTTTTGGATCGGGGTCATTGATTTTAAGACTTACGCCTGTCATTGCCGGGCCTGTAGAATAATCTTTCATTGCCGAAGGATTTGCTCCAGCTAGTAATGGTGAAGTTTCGGTTAAACCATAGCCTATTGAATACGGAAATTTTGCTTCTGACAGAAACTGTTCCACAACCTTATCCAGTTTGGCTCCGCCAATACCAAAAAACTTCAATTCTCCACCGAATGTACTTAATAACTTCTTACCTGCTACTTGGTGAAGTTTTTTACGGAAAAACGGTACTTTATAAAGCAATCTTAGATGCCAGGATTGCTGAAATTTTGGAAGTATCTTGTTTTTATACATCTTTTCTATAACCAAAGGAACCGACAACATCAATGTGGGTTTTACCTTCTTTAAAGCGGGTAAAAGAGCGGATGCTGTTGGTGGCTTTTTTAAATAATATACTGAAGCCCCGCTAGACATAGGGATAATGAAACCCAATGTATTTTCGTATGTATGCGATAAAGGCAATATAGACAAAAACCGGTCGCTATTGGATACAGGTTGAATGTCTTTAGTTGCTATGGCTGTGTAAGCTATGTTCTTATGTGTCAACATAACCCCTTTTGATTTTCCCGTAGTTCCTGACGTATAAATGATAGATGCAAGGTCATCTTCTTCAACCTGATATTCCTTTTCCGGATTTGCATCAAAATCAAAAGATACGGGATCTTTAGG
The DNA here is from genome assembly GCA_964345495.1 of uncultured Bacteroidales bacterium. Lineage (GTDB taxonomy): Bacteria > Bacteroidota > Bacteroidia > Bacteroidales > UBA12077 > JAGXLC01. Next base: position 5,123 of record CAYFRV010000009.1, read on the forward strand.
TGATGAGATGAGAGAAAAATCATCAATTCTAATGATATTTGATACCAGGTCTTTAATCTCTTCGTCTAATTTCTTCAGAAGACCGTAGGAAACAAAAAGCGTGTTTGCTTCAGAATGTTCAATCACATTTCTTATTTCAGATGTCTGAAAATCTGGCAAAATTGGAACAGCAACTGCACCCATAAAGGTTGTAGCAAGGTAAGCAATTCCCCAGTTCGGCATATTCGTACCTAAAATTGCTACCTTATCACCAGGCTTAACCCCTAAACGCTCAAGAAAGGCAATGGATGCAGAAATCTTCTGCTCTGCAAACTCATAGGTATAGGGCTTTTCATCAACAAAAGAAAGAAATGTCTTCTCTTTATTTTTCCTGACGCTTTCCCTGAATAACTCGGGAAAGGTCAATTTTACAGTATCATTCATAAATTTACGCTCAAAATTAACGCCCCAAAAGTAGAATAAAAATTAGTTTAACAATATATTTTCT
>CAYFRV010000009.1:5709-30123 GCA_964345495.1 uncultured Bacteroidales bacterium
TAGCGGATTAACTTCTATATCGGATCCATTTCCATAATTCTTTGTAATTCACTTTCTTTCCATACATAAGAATTCCAGTCCTGTATATTTTCCCGGACAACCAAGTAGTTGCCATAAATGTCAGCACCAGTAATCCCATTGAAAGGATCAACTCCCATGCCTGGACTCCAAAAGGAATTCGAACCATCATTACTATAGGAGAGGTAAAAGGTATAATAGAAAACCAAAATGCAATTGGACCTTCCGGACTGTTGATCGCATTAATCATCACAATAATTGCTAAAATCAACGGAATGGTGATTGGTAACATAAACTGCTGTGTGTCTGCCTCGTTATCTACTGCAGAACCAATAGCTGCAAATAAAGAACCATATAACAAATACCCACCCAAAAAGAAAAAGATGAAGGATCCAACCATCAGGCCTATATTAATATCATCTATCGCTGAAAAAATCTGTTTAATCTCAGCATTTTCGGTTATAGATTCGCTTAAATCTTTTGTCTGTCCACTTTGCATAATACTACTCTGCTGACCAGGAGCTTTTTCCATAAAATCCTGTGCTACAACCTCATCCCCTGAAGGGGTCGTAAGTTCTGGGAAAAATGCATTCTTGCCTACGGTAATAAGCGCTATGGTTAATACCACCCATAATGCAAATTGAGTGAGGCCGACAAGACCAATGCCAACAATCTTTCCCATCATCAATTGGAATGGTTTAACCGATGAAACAATAATTTCAATGATCCGGTTTGTTTTCTCTTCAATAACACCCCGCATAACCTGGGCACCAAACATGAAAATGAAAAAATAGATTAAAAATCCGCTAATATAACCCACAATCATTGCCAATTCAGTAGAGCTCTTCTTTTCTTCCCCACTTTCGGTCCACTGTATTGTTTGAATTGAAATGTTTGTTTTTACTGATTTCAGCACATCCTGATCAATCCCGGCGCTTTCCAGCTTTCTTCTTTCAATTTCTTTTTCAATGGCATTACTAATGTGACTTTTCACTGAGAAACTAGGTTGTTTATCTGAATATAAAATAACTGAATTTCTGGTATTTGCCACCAAGTGTGTTATTTGTAAAAGTGCATAGTAATCGGTTTCTGAAAAGCTTTGCCTGAGGTCTTCCACCTCTGTGTTTTCGAGATATTCAAATTTTATATATTCTGTTTCCGGCAAGCGCTCTTTGAAAATATGAGAACTATCTATTACAGCTATTTTTTTAAGCTCTGTATCTTCAAGCGTTGCTATCCATCCCGGGGCTATCACTATTGCAGCAAAAAGAATTGGACCTAAAATGGTCATCACAAGAAAGCTCTTCTTTCGAACCCTGGTTAAATATTCTCTTTTAAGAATTAGCGTTATTTTATTCATAGTCGGTATGCTTATCTATTATTCTTCTCGTTAACTACATTAATAAATATATCATTCATGCTAGGTATTGTTTCTTTGAACGAAATCACTTCAACAACGGGTAAAATAAGTGATAACAACTCATTATCGCTAGTCTGGTGGTGAAGTTTAATATGGACTGCATGATTTCCGTTTACTTTAGTCTTTTTTATAATCTCATAATTACTATTTAATGATGATTCAAGTTTTTCGGGGTCACCATTGAACTCAATTTCATAAATATTTGACTTATATTTATTTCTTATCTCATCAATAGATCCTTCGAGAAGATTTTGAGCATTATTTATTAAGGTAATATTGTCACATAATTCTTCTACAGAACCCATGTTATGGGTAGAAAAGATAATGGTGCTTCCCTTTTTCTTAAGATCAAGAACCTCTTTTTTTAGTAAGTTGGTATTTATGGGATCAAAACCACTAAAAGGCTCATCAAAAATTAGCAATTCAGGTTCATGAACTACTGTAGTTACAAACTGCATTTTTTGTTGCATCCCTTTAGAAAGCTCTTCGACCTTTTTCTCCCACCAGGGTTGTATTTCAAATTTTTCAAACCAATATTTTAATTTTTTTATCGCATCATACCTGGTCATTCCTTTAAGCTGAGCAAGATATAAGGCTTGCTCTCCAACTTTCATCTTTTTATATAATCCTCTTTCCTCTGGAAGGTAACCGATTCTAAAGACATCTTCCATCTTTATCTTTTGTCCTTTAAATAAAACTTCGCCTTTATCCGGTCCGGTAATTCGGTTAATAATTCGAATTAGGGTAGTTTTGCCGGCGCCATTAGGCCCCAATAAACCATAAATCTTATTTTCCGGAACCGTTAAACTGACGTTCTGCAGAGCGTATTGATTTATAAATTTCTTTTCAACATTTCTGATATCTAAGAAGTCCATAGTTATATATTATTAATATTGCACGAATATAAAAATATTGTCCATAAAATTATGAATCCTCCGAAAAAATAATATGCTTATCCACCTATTAGAATAATCCACCCGGGTAGTATATGTTTAACAGCATAATTCAATATCATAAATTAAACACGCGAATCAGTCAATAAAACAGGATTATTTTTTAAATTTGTTTTAGAACATTTTTAGAAAAACAACCAACTTAAAAACAACTAACTTTCAAGGAGGTACCCATGTCAAAAATTGATCTTTCCTTATCAAATCTTAATGAACTTTTTCCAAATGATTTTTCTCAGGAACAAATAGCAAAGGCAAAAACTGTTTTCCTGAAAGAGTTGTCATTACTAGCCCATAAATTTTATGGAGGCAAAATTCAAACTTTACCCAAAGCTGGAGTTTATGGGTTTAACTGGTTTAATGTCTGGTATACTCCCGGCGTATCAAAAATTTCAACTACCATTCGTGATGATAATTTAGCTTCATTCGATGTTTCAAATCGCGGCAACATGGTAGGTGTAGTTTCTGACTCGACAAGAGTCCTGGGAGATGGCGATGTTACCCCTCCCGGTGGATTAGGAGTAATGGAAGGGAAAGCATACTTAATGAAATATTTGGCAGGCATAGATGCAGTGCCATTATGTGTAAATAGTTATAACAAAGACGGGGAACACGACCCGGATAAAATTATTGATTTTGTAAAAATGCTGGAACCAAGTTTTGGAGCGATAAATCTGGAAGATATTTCTCAACCGAACTGTTATAAGGTGCTGGATACTTTAAGAGAAGAATGTGATATTCCGGTATGGCATGACGATGCACAGGGCACCGGAGCTGTTACGGTTGCCGGACTCATCAATGCACTGCGTATTGTAGATAAAGAAATGAGTAAAGTCCGCATTGTTCTTTACGGTGCAGGAGCTTCTAATGCTACAATCGGACGACTTCTTTTACAAGCCGGGGCCGATCCGGAAAATGTTATCCTTTTCGATTCAAAAGGAGCATTACATAAAGGAAGAGATGATATAAAAGCAGACAAACGATTTTATCGCAAATGGGAACTTTGTGAACAAACAAACCCAAAGAAAATTAATGATATAGAAGAGGCGATGAAAGGTGCTGATGTGTTGATAGCATTGAGCAAACCAGGACCAAATACTGTGAAGCCTGAATGGATCAGGGCAATGGGTACAAAACCAATTGTATTTGCATGTGCCAATCCGGTGCCGGAAATCTATCCTTACGCAGCTAAAGAAGCAGGTGCCTACATTACCGCTACAGGACGAGGAGATTTCCCTAACCAGGTAAACAATTCACTTGGTTTCCCAGGTATTTTAAAAGGCGCACTTCTTGTACGTGCACGTGGGGTAACGGATAAAATGGCTGTTACGGCATCTTATTCTATGGCTAATTATGCAGAAAAGAAAGGTATACACCCGGATTATATTATGCCCAAAATGGATGAAACAGATATGTTTGCTTATGAAGCCGCAGATGTAGCCATGCAGGCAATTAAAGAAGGAGTTGCAAGGGTGGAATCTGATTGGGATACAATCTATGATCGTACGCTGCAGGAAATTGGAAACACCCGAGAAACCATAGACATGATGATGGAGAAAGGTTTTATCAAGCCTCCTGACGATTCAATTCTTGATGAAGCCCTTAAAAAAGCAATTGATGCGGTAAAGTAGCAACTTAACACATTAATCAACAGCAAATTACACACTGGTAGTTATAATGCAGAATAGAGCGCTTAGTTGTATTCTGCATTTTTCCTATAACTTGATAATTTTTTTTCTTACAGGATTATTATATGTGGGCTGAATATTCAAAAAATAAATACCTGGAGGAAGATCTTTAATGGAAATAGAAAATTCCTTCAGTGTAGCCCGAAACTTTCCTTGTTTTACAGTTAACCCCTGAATATTTGAAATTGAGTAAATAACGCTGTTAACATCTTCATGAAAACGTATATACAACCTATCTGCTGCAGGATTAGGAAATATTTCAAATATATCATTGTTTTCAATATCTGAAATTCGTTGACTTGAAAGTTTAAAAGTATCTGATACACCTACACAGCCTAATTCATTAGTTACTTTCAGTAAATAGTTGCCGTTCTCTTTCGGATAATACACAGAAGAATCAGCGCCTTCTATAATTTCACCCTCAAAATACCATTGATTCCCTACTTCATAATTTGAATGTAATGCTCCCTCTTTAAGGGTTATTATCGGAGAAGGTGTTGGATGAACCCTTAACATCTCAGGGTAATAACTAGTATAATTCTCATTTACGGTTAATTTTATTTGCTTCAAACCTTTATAAGAATAGGCAACCTCAAACGGGCCATAACCAGAAACTGTTTCAGGCTCTGCTCCATAACCAAAATCCCAGAAATAAGACTCATAAACATCATTGGTATCAATTGAATAGACAACGCTCTCACCACTACAAATCGTTTTCTCTGATACGCTCAAATCAAGCGCCGATACAGCGTCTTCATCTTTCTTCACAGTTAAGTCGTCAAGATAAACTCCGCCTCCACCTCTGCTTGTAGCCTCAAAAGCAAGAAAATAATTCTGTGTTACTTTCGGAAGCTGGAAATTTATTTCCTGCCATGAATTAAGTTCATCATTATATGTTTTAATTTTCTGCCATGGCAATGAGTCTGCATAACGAATATACACATCAAGCTGATCAATACTGTCCTGAGAAGACGGCATTGCCAACTGAAAATTTAAATTAACATAAGTCTCATTCTTCATATTAATTCCGGGACTCACCAAACGTGCGGACTCTCCTTCTGTTTCATAAAAATAAGCATTTGAGAAACCTTCGTAAGAGGTATCGGGTGTATTTTGATATCCACCTGTTTTAATTTCCCATGATGCATTCCCCTGCAAGTTATAATGATACCAGCCGGAGGCAAGGGAATCATAACTTTCAAAATATTCATAAAAAGGTAGTTCATAAAAATCCGACAAAACCACTCCTACACTATCTGAAAATGAAGTGTAACTCTCATTATCAAGATACGATCTGACTTTATAGAAAAACACGCTATCTTTTACAGCTGTTGTATCTAAAAAGAAAGTTTCCGTAATTTCTTTAATTAATGAATCATTCCTAAAAACTTCATAATAAGCAACATCCGATTCATTAACCGGAGGATTCCAATTTAAGGAAACATCTATACTATCATAAACAGCAATTAGATTGGAAGGTCTGTTTTGGTATGGATAGTAACCATCAATATGCTTAAAATGAGTTGAATTTGGATCCAACCAATGTTTTAACTGATGATCAGGACTTCCAAAATCATCCCAGGATCGGGATATTTTAGCAAAGTAATCATTAAAATTATGATCACAACTGGCTTCCCCCCCGGTCAAATCTCCTATAATTCGTTTTTGCTGATCAAACAAGGGAGCACCCGATGAGCCTCCTTCTGTAGTACCCACTTCCCAATCTTCTATTAACCAGTGTGAATATTCATCGTAAGTATTCCCATAATCAGCAGAAACCGGTGGATCGTCATCTTTTGTTATCTTCTTAACATCGCCCGAAGGATGATGAATGGTCGTTGTGTTCTCAATATTTGTAGTTCCAATATTCCAACCTGCATAGTATGGCTTATAGTTTAAGGGTATAGGTTCGCTAATTTCAAGGAGAGAGAAATCCAGTTTCCCATCTGGAGCAGTAGCAATAAGATCTGAAACAGAGATAGTCTGGTAATCATCAACATAGGAAGTGTCGCATTCAGGGCTCTCAAAATTAAAATAAAACACTGCATCCTGAGCTTCTGATTCAGTGCTAATACAATGGTTTGCAGTAAGGAAGTAAGGTTTTCCATCAAAATGGGTAGTATTCACAAGGGAACCACTACACAGCCATCCATTGTAAACCACCCTGCAAACGCTTTGTTTTACGTCCTGAAATCCCTGCCCTGCTTCACAGTTTATATTCACGTTACAATCACCTGAACCACCAACACCCGTGGATTTTTGCTTAAGATAACTATAAATATCCAAATAATCATGCCCTACTTTTGCAAGTTTTAACTCGCCATCAAATTTGCTTTTATAAGGTTCAAAGTACTCAATGATCACTTCCTCGCCCCGAACCGGAGCAACAGGCAGAGCTTTATTTTCTTTATTGTTTGCTGATGTAAAAGCTCCTTTTATATGAGTCCAGTCGGGGTTATAAATAAAAAGTTCTGCACCACTGGGAACATTATAGTTACTAAACACCAGGCTTATCGAATAAGCTTTTTTTGAACGTATCGATAATACATACAATGTTCCGTTCTTCTGAGAAATTTGTTTGGCTTGCTCCCTGATATCAACAGTTAAATCAAACATTCGTGCAAACCTTAACTTTTTACGGTGGTCTTTACTTATTTCTTGCTTATACTTTTCGATATTAAAGGAAGGTAATGTATAAGTAGGTATTCCCTCAGAGAATACACTTTCTTTTTTCATTAAACGGGGAGTTCCTTTCTTTTCAATTTGGGCATTTACAGCCAAAGATAACCCCAATAAAAAAAATGCTATTAAAACATTACGAACCATCTTTAAAGCAATTAATTATTAACCCGATATGGGCTGAGCATATTTTTTAACATCCTCTGCAGTAATTTTCTCTTTACACAAAATAATCAAACGTTCCAAAACATTTCTGAACTCTCTTATATTTCCTGTCCATGTAATTTTCTGTAGTTCTTCCAGCGCTTCCTTTGTGATACCCGTCTTCTGTATACCATATTCTTTGCAAATTAATTCAGTAAAATATTCTGCAAGCACAGGAATATCATCTATTCGTTCGTTTAAAGAAGGAACATGAATAAGTATCACACTTAATCTATGGTACAAATCTTCTCGAAAATTGTTCTGCTCAATCTCTTCTTTTAAATTTTTATTTGTTGCTGCCAGAATTCTAACATCCACCTCAATTACTTTGTCGCTCCCAACCCGTGAGATTTTCTTTTCTTCCAGCGCTTTCAAAACCTTTGATTGAGCAGACAAACTCATATCGCCAATTTCATCAAGAAAAATAGTTCCACCTTCCGCTTGCTCAAATTTACCTTTTCGTTGTTTATGAGCCGAAGTAAAGGCGCCTTTTTCATGCCCGAACAACTCACTTTCAATTAATTCAGAAGGAATAGCAGCACAGTTCACTTCTACAAAAGGATTTTGTTCCCTATCACTTTTCTCATGGAGCCATCTGGCCACCAATTCCTTACCTGTCCCATTTTCTCCTGTAATTAAAACTCGTGCATCGGTAGGAGCAACTTTTTCAATCATCTCCTTAACTTGTTTTATGGCTTCCGACTCTCCGACGATATCATAAACTTTACTAACTTTCTTTTTAAGATTTTTTGTTTCCTTAATCAAATTTTTCTTATCCATAGCATTGCGAAGAGTCACCAAAAGGCGGTTCAGGTCAAGTGGCTTTTCAATGAAATCAAATGCTCCCTTTTTTATGGATTCTACGGCAGTATCAATTGTTCCATGTCCGGAGATCATTATTACCGGGATATCTGGTGAAGTAGAAATAAGTTTATCGAGCACTTCAATCCCATCCATCTGAGGCATTTTGATATCCAGTAGCACAGCATCGTATTTATCATTCTGAAACATTTGGATTCCTTCTTCTCCATTAGAAGCCAGATCTACTACATGCTTTTCATATTCCAGAATCTCTTTCAGACTCTCACGGATTGTTTGCTCATCATCAACAGCTAATATCTTCGCCATAATTCAATTCAGGTTTTTCATAGTTGACAATTACAACCTTTTTATGTACTTGTCCGGTTAAATATAACTATTTTATTATTCCACTTCCAGAATTTTCTATAGTAAATTCAATCCACTATTCATTAAATGGTTTCCATTTTTTAGCCAAGCCTCCCATACCTGTCTCACGATAAGCACTCTGAATATCACGTCCGGTTTCAGCCATTGTTTCAACGGCATCATCAAAAGATATTTTATGGCCTCCATCAGAAAAGAGTGCATAAGTTGCGCAGTCAATAGCTTTACCGGCAGCAATCGCATTTCTTTCGATGCATGGTATTTGAACATATCCGCCCACCGGGTCGCAAGTCAAACCAAGGTTATGCTCAAAACCCATTTCAGCAGCATATTCTATCTGACCGGGTGAACCTCCAAGAATCTGAGCCGCTGCTCCTGCCGCCATAGCACAAGCTGTGCCAATTTCACCCTGACAACCTACCTCAGCACCCGAAATAGAAGCATTTGTCTTTACAATATTGCCTATTAAACCCGCTGTGGCCAAAGCTTTTAATATTTTGGGTTCTCTTAGGTATTCTTCACGATTCAAATAAAACAGAACAGCCGGCAAAACACCTGAAGAACCACAAGTAGGAGCTGTCACTATCTTACCTCCTCCGGCATTTTCTTCTGAAACAGCAAGAGCAAAAGCGAACAATAACGATTGTTCCATAAGTATGCCATGCGAATGATTGGATTTAACATAATAGGTATTCGCTTTTCTGGGTAACTTTATTGGCCCGGGAAGCACGCCTTCCTCATCTAATCCCCGGGTAATAGAGTCTTTCATGATATGCCATACTTCTTTTAGATAATCCATGATACCTTTTCCTTCCATTTCTTCAACATACTCCCATAAAACCCTTCCTTCTTTCTTACACCACTCCATTATACCGGTCAGGGAATCATGCTGGTAAATATCTCTATCATGAATAAGGCCTTGTTCATCTTTCAGATCACCTCCTCCGATACTGTAAACAGTCCAATTATCAACAAAATGTTCTCCTTCATCATAAGCTTCTAAAACCATTCCGTTCGGATGTAATGGCAATTCTTCGGAGAACCATTCAATTTCTACATTTTTAGGAAGGAAAGCCTTCTGAATAGCTATATCGGTTTGGTGGCCTCTTCCGGTAGCAGATAAACTCCCGTATAACCTCACCTTAAAACTCTTTGCTTCCGGATTTCTTCTGCTAAAGATTTCGGCCGCTATACCTGGTCCAATAGTATGACTGCTTGAGGGCCCATAACCGATTTTAAATAATTCTTTAATTGACTTCATAAATTCAGACAAAGTTTCCTTTGCTTTTTGGATATATTGATTATAGTCTTCCTTTGCCGCTTTCTTGTTTTTAATTTTCCTCTGAAGAACTGCTATTAATTTACTTTTTTCATTCGTTTAAAAGATTTGGTAGGATCAAACATATACCTGTATGTAACATGTGTTTTCCTGATTTTTGCACCAATCTGTTCAGCTACCTTCATCATAGCAGGATTAAAATCTCCTATCCAGTTTAACTCTAAAAACTGATAAGGAAAACTCTTCTTCAGGGCAATATCACCAAAAGCCATAACCAAACCTCCTTCAACCCCTTTACCTTGATGTTCCGGCACAACACCAAAAATCAAACCAAGTATTTTATTTGGAGGATTGAATTTCTTATAATACAGGAATTTCAATTTACCCAATAGGTTTAATTTTCCATTGAGATGTTTTGCAATTTGGTTTACATCGGGCACCATTAGGAAAAAAGCTATAGGTTCATTTTCATAATAACCAAACAACATTATCCGCTCATCCAAAATTGGTTTTAAGTTTTTCATCAATCCTTTTGCATGAACTTTCGTAATCTTCTTTACCCCGGAATATTTCTCCCATGCTCTATTGTAAATATCCCTGAAGTCTTCCGTATATTTTTCCAGATTATTCTTATCCAGATGCTCAAAATGATATTTCGGATTCTCCCTTAACCGGTTAGCTTTTTCCTCAATAATCGGACTTAAACCCTCTTTAGATATTTCGCGAGCATAGGTGTATTGATTAAAAAAGTTTTTAAATCCGTATTCTTCGAACAATTCTTTGTAATATGGGAAATTATAGGGCATACAATAGTTTGGTTCAAAGTCAAATCCATCTACCAGGAGTCCCCACCAACGATCTCTGTCTCCAAAATTAACGGGGCCATCCATAGCTTCCATACCTCTGGCTTCAAGCCATTCCTTGCATGTATTAAAAAGCATAAAAGCCCCTTCTTTGTCGTTAATACACTCAAAAAAACCCATGCCTCCTGTTGGTTGTTCATAAGTGCGGGCCGTCTTTTTGTCATAGAAGGCCGCTACGCGTCCTATCGTATTGTTATCATTATCAAGAAGCAGCCATCGATTGGCATCGCCATTACGAAAAAACTTATTTTCAGACGGATCAAAAACATCTTCTATATCTTTATCTAAAGGACGGATCCAGTTTTCTTCATCTTTGTATAAGCGAACCGGAAGTTGCAGGAATTCCTTTCGGCGTTTATCGCTGTTAACTTCAACAATTTGGTATTTATTACTCATAGAGCAGCTTTAAATAATTCAACATGAATTTTCTCTTCAATGAAAGGCAGTAAATTTAAATAATTTTCACCCCATCAAAAAATAATAATAACAACGTAAATTTATTCTGACCATTTTAAAAGTATTCTTGCAATGTTTGTAGCTCTTTCATTTATAATTTTCAGGGTACCAATAAATTCCAAATGCGTTTTACTGCTACTCACTGATTTATTGATTTCTTCCTTTAACCTTTCAAAATGTTGTTTTTCCAGGTCGATTGCCATATTCCTGTACTTCTTATATTTTTTCTTCATTTCTCTGGCTTTCTCAAGATTAACAGCATCCAATACATCAATGGCACGGTGCAGTTGTTTGAGAGCTCTGGTATGATAATCAACCAATTCGCTCTTTCCCTGTTCAGAAAATTCCAGTTTTGAGTCACACCACTTTCCAGCCTTTTCAGTTAAATTTACTGAAATAAGATCAGCAATCTGTTCCAGTTCTTTAATCGTATAAATCAATTGAAAAACTTCATTAAGACGTGCTTCCTCAATATCTTTCCGGGAAATTTTAAGCAAGTAATCTTTGATTTCATCGCGCAAAAAGTTCACCTCTTGTTCTCTATTCTGAATATATGTCAAGTTTCTTTTATTCTTGGTTAGAAAAGGTTCGATGATATGAGTCAGCATATCCTCCACTATACGGCCAACTCTTAAAACTTCTTGTTTAGAAAGATTTAGAGCGAGCGAACTGCTGCTCTTCAAAACATTCTTATCCAGATAATGCGTTTTTAGCACCGGATGTTCCTTCGTTCCTTTATCCGGTAATATGCGGTCCATCAACCTTGCGAAAGCATCAAGAAAAGGCAGAAGAATAAGAGTCAGGGCGACATTAAAGATCATGTGCGTGTTTGCTATTTGCCTTGCAGTCGTTTGTTCTGCTCCTGACAAATCGGAACTGATATGAGTGGCAGGCGAGAAACTTTTTAATAATTCTTCCAAACCGGGAATCCACCATACAAACAATAAAGCTCCGAAGACTTTAAATACAGTATGTGAAACAGCTACTTTTCGGGCTTCCCTGTCTGTTTTTATTGTAGCCAGCAAAGCTGTGGCTGAAGTTCCAATATTAGCACCAAGTACCAGTGGAATACTGGCATCCAGTGTCAACAAACCCTGAATAGACAATGTTATCATAATTCCGATAAACGCACTGCTACTTTGAATAAGCGCCGTAAATACTGCTCCGACTAAAATACCGAGAAGTGGGTTCTCAAGCTGGAGCATCACGCGGAGAAAAGGCGAAAAATCCTTTAGTGGAGCCATTGAGTCGGACATCACATGCATACCATAGAACAAAATACCAAATCCGAGAACAACTCTACCTACATATTTCACCTGATTATTATTGAAAAAATAATTTAAAACAAAGCCGAGAGCCACTAAAAGTAAAGCATAATCGGTAAGTTTAAAGGCAATGACCTGAGCAGTGATTGTAGTTCCTATTCCGGCACCTAAGATAACCCCAAGTGTTTGTCTGTACTTCATTAAGCCTGACTGAACAAAACCCACCAGCATAATTGTGGAAGCGCTGCTACTTTGGATTACCGTGGTGGCCAATGTACCGATTCCTACGGAAGTTAACCTGTTATGAGTGACACTGCCTAATATCGAACGCATTCTGTCGCCGGCTGCGTTTCTCATACCTTCACTGAGCATAATCATTCCAAGAAGAAAAAGTCCTAACCCACCAAGTAACCCAACAATCAAAAAGAAACCCCACTGTTTATCCCTTGCACGGAAAGAATAAACCAGGAAATTTTGTTCATCGGTTTGCTTTAAATAAGCGGCTACCTTATACTGGCCGGGTTTATCACCCAGTTTTACCCGGGTTTGAGCAATTCCTTCCTTATCAGTATAAACAAGTGTATCTTCTATCTTAAAGTCTTCGGAATTATCTGGTTGGGAAACCGCCTTAAAAGCAACGGCTATATCAGGGGCAGGATTTTCATTTTTATCAATAACTTTGATCCGTAATGGCTTTTCTGTGTATTCAAGGACTTTTTCACATTGATTATTACCAGAAAAATTATAAATGTCAGGATGAGTAGGTTTTTCCAACCGAAGATTTTTAACTTCCTGTGGAAAAACAACAAAAGAATTCACCAGTAAAAACATTGCTGTGAAAAACAACATGTAAGCAAATGAAATCCCTTTCCTCATCTCTGAATTCTTTTATTTGATTTGTTGCCAATTCATTTTCAAGAACAGGTCATTATTCCGGATTATTATTCGATTCAAAGAAAATGACAAACGATTTCTTGAAACGGTGCGTATGATACCCTGATTCTTTAAACTGTAATTATCATAACTGGATTTAACACCCGCCGCTAAATTTTTATTGTGGTAACTAATATTTGAAAAAATGAGGTTTATATAAGCGTTCCACAAACCCGCAGAAAGCGAATTACTAATTATATAAGAGCTGTCTTTCAAAGTGTCCGGAGATGATTCATAGCGATAAGGATGCGCAGGAAAAACTATCGTGTCTTTCTGAAAAATACTTTGCAAATTAAACTTCCTTCCCCGGCCTTTATACAGATATTCAGAGAATACAGTGTCTGGCCCGGAAAATTCCTTATATCTTCTGGTATTCAACTTACAAAAGACAGTATTTTCAAGGCCATAATTATCTTCACGGGCCAATTGCATAAACTCACCCCGGACCTCTATGGTATCTTTCTTTTTTTTGTTTGAAGAATGGAGTGAAACCAACGCAATGCCTTCTCCATACTTCGTATAGAATGTTTTATCTGTCGCAAAATCTACATTCTGTAATATTCTCTTTCCGGATAATCTTGTAAAATCGAGATATTGTGATTTTTGAGATTCCTTCTGACCATCGGCCTTAGTAACTGTAAAATTATCGGAAACATTATCAATATGAGTTCCACGGGCAAGCACAAGCAAAGCTTTAGCCCTGTGTTTGGCTAAATTTATGGCCTTTACAGAATCCATGCCGGGGTCCGAAATTCCAATAAAAAAATGATCTGTCGTTGCATGTTCTTTTGGTGAAAACAGCCAATCGGGAAGCTCCTGTGCAATCAGATAATACTTATGATAAAAATTCGCGCTATCTTTTCTTAAGTGGCTTTCTGTTTCCGACTCCATCAGATTTTCAAATGTTTCTTTATCCCGATCAAGCGAATAACGGTAAGAAATGTTATCTCTTTCTTGTGCAACAGCAGCAAAAAAAACAGAAAACACCAAAAAGAAAGTTATCAGACCACAGCGTTCCATAATTCTTAAAATTTACCTGATTCAATACAAAGATAACAATTTCCGTACCATCAAAAATCTGCTCTCAAAGCAAATATGAAATTTCTCCCGGGAGCTGCTATACCAGATGAATATGGCCTGTAACGAACATCCAGAATATTCTCTACTCCTAGATTAAAAGAGAGATGGTCATTGATACGGTATGATACCTTCATATTGAGTGTCCACCAGGCGGGTGAATATGGTTCTCCCTGATCATTCAAAGCATACATGTGAGTTTTGGATTGTTCGCTTGGCGCCAGTTCTTCATTAGATATTTCCCCGTTATATTTTGCATATAGCGAACCTCTCAGTTTATCTTGTCTGTATTCCAGGGTAGTTTGCCCAAATAATGGCGACACATGTCGCAGAGGAAAGCCGTTTTGATCTTCTCCATCAGTAACATTAAGAACAGATTCAAAATTAAGATTATATGGAAGGGTTAAACTGAATTTGGTATTTAATCCGTAGATATGCGCATTTTCAGCGTTCACTAATTTGTGTACCTGACTAAGCACACCATCATAATAAATGGAATCTTTGCCGTTAAACCTTGATTCCCTGCGTACCATAGCATCTTTCAACCATGTATAAAAAGCCGTAATATTAATTTCTCCATAATCACCAAGCTTTTTATCTACACCAAAATCTATATTATAAGCATATTCGGGCTTTAAATTTTCATTTGGAACGATAACGCTCTTTGGTTCCGAATCGAAAACCTTTGCCATATCGTCTATATTGGGCGCATGAAAACCGGAGGAACCATTTAAATTAAATTTCCATTGATCATTCGGCCGATAAACCAGACCTACAGATCCGTTAAACGCACCAGTACTCAGGGTCAATGTGTTAAACGGAAAATTATAATACCCTGCAGAAGTATCTAAAGTAGAGTATATATCGACAAAACTATACCTAACTCCTGTAATTGTCGTAAAATGATCACCAAAATTATTTTTATAGCTGATGTAACCAGCAAAAGTATTGTAATCATTTTCCCCGTTGGGATAACGGGTTTGAGTCGGTTGTTTCAAACCGGAAGTAATGTTTTCCTCGGAAGCCTTTGAATTAAGCGTATTGTAACCATATTCTATTCCGTAATATAATAAATCATCGCCAAAAGCTTTATCAAAATCCAGATTAAAACTCACAATCCCAAGATTTTCCGTACGATGGCGAAGCCATTCGTCATCAAATTTTCTGTCATGCCGGCTTTCCTCGTAATTTTGATAAGCTAACGTAAATTTCAGGTTATCAAAAAGTACTCCTTCTTGCACCAATTTTCCTTTTAAAGAATGCATGCTCCACTTCTGCGGCCCATAATACCATTCTGCGTTCTTTAACTTTCCGTCTTTCCGTTGTATTAATCTGTCATACCTGGGTATATCCGAAGTTTTTGAATAATGAAATGCATATCTCAAATCCAAATTAGAAGAAGGACGATACCGAAGTTTCTGCATAAAATTTAATTGATTGTAACCTGAGGGGATTTGCTTATCAGGCTCATCATTTTTCATTACAGAATCTCTGCCCTGAATTCTTTTAACATACTCTGTTCTTCTATAATCCGGATGTTTATGACTTCCCATAACCTGGTCATCATAAGCGCTATATGAAATACTGGTTAGAGCTCCCCAATTCTCTTTTCCATAATTAATATCAAAATGACCGGTTCGCTCATTATTTGCAGAAGCATACCTTGCCATAGCGCTTGCTTTGATGTTAGTTTTAGCTGAAGTAGATAATTTAACGCTTTTGGTATGAAAATCCATCACGCCACCCAGGGCATCCGAGCCATAAGTTACCGAGCCGGGACCAAAAATCACTTCAGAATTTTCCACAGCATGCGGATCCAAAGAGATCACATTATGCAGATTACCACTTCTGAAGATGGCATTGTTCATTCTGACACCATCGACCACTAACAATACAGAATTAGTTGCAAATCCCCTTATCATCGGGCTACCTCCTCCAAGCTGACTTTTCTGAATAAAAACTTCTTTCGTATTTCCTAAAAGGTCTGCAGATGTCTGAGGATTATAAAATTCAATTTCTTTCTCCGAGATGGTAGTAATTTTATTTGGAACTTCATTTTTATTTTGTTCCCACCGATAAGCTGAAATCACAAACTCTTCCAGCATAATAGTTTGTTTTTCCAAGCCAACCGAATAATCCATTTCCTTTAATTCTTCCTTGGTGCGTACAATATTTTTATAGGTAGGATGTTGAAAATAAATGGAATCCTGCAGACTGTATTTATCTAATTTTACGATACCATTTTCATCAGAAATAGCAGAAGTTCGCTGATCTGAGCTATATGTTGCAACATTTTCTATAGGCTCCAGTGTTTCACTATCAAAAACTTTTAAATTTTGTGAATAGCCATAATTTAAAGAAAGAACAATCAGTATTATGAAAAAAAGTTTTTTAAACATCATCAAAATAAATTTTAATTTTTAGTTGAATTAAGAAGTATTATTTTTGCTTTTCGTTTAAATTAATTTATGTTAGATAACCATACCCATATAAGGATTAATAATAAGAAGATAAAATTATAAAAAGGATGAAGAAAACAGCATTAATTATTGCCGGTATCATATTAATCTCCATAGCAGGGGTATTTTATTACCTAAAAAAACAAAGAATCCCTGAATTTGATATTCTAAGAATCATTCCACATGATGTAGCTTTTTTTATTGATGTAAACGATGCAAACAATTTTAAGCAAAAATTCACCTCTGATAATGCCATTTGGGAAGAATTGAAAAATATTAAAGCAATCAACAAATTTGACAAACAGTTAAGTCACTTAGATTCAATTTCTTCCGAAGACGAGACGCTAAAAAAACATTTCAATGAGAAACGTATAATAATTGCCGGTAAAAAACAAGGTAAGTCAAAACTAAATTTTCTTTACCTAATGGATATTGAAAACCTGCGGGAACAAAACCATCTTAAGCATTATCTGACAGAATGGGCAAAACAGAAAAACCACGAGACAAGCTCAAGAAATTATAACAATACAAAACTATACAATATACAAACAGACAAAAACAAATCTTTTACTTATAGCTTTTTAAAAGGAACATTGATCGCCAGCCAATCCAATATTCTCGTAGAAAAGGCTGTTCGTTCTGCATCTGTGAAGAGCTCTATCAAAGATGAAGATAGTTTTCAAAAAATTCACAAAACAGCCGGAAAGAATGTAATTGGTAACATCTATCTGAATTATCCCGAATTATCCAAATTAATAGAAATAATTTTCGATAAAAATCTAAAAGAACAAACAAGCTCACTTTCAACTTTCGCAAAATGGTCAGCGCTGGATATTAACTTAAAAAAAGAAGCCGTTTTGATCAATGGCTTTACCGGTGGGGATAAGGAAAAAAAGGAAATAACCGATATTCTCAGCAGTCAAACCCCGGTAGAACAAGAAATAGCCTCAAT
The DNA here is from genome assembly GCA_964345495.1 of uncultured Bacteroidales bacterium. GTDB lineage: Bacteria > Bacteroidota > Bacteroidia > Bacteroidales > UBA12077 > JAGXLC01. The sequence continues at coordinate 23,138 of CAYFRV010000009.1, forward strand.
TCTGCCTGCAAACACATCTGCTTACACAACACTTGGAATCAGCGATAAGGAATTATACAAGAAAGACTATAAAGCATACCTAAAACAAACAGAACAAATAGATACATACAATAAAAAAATCCAGACAACTAAAAGAAAATATGGATTTGATCCCGAAGCTACATTCTACGAACTCCTTGACGAAGAGCTTGGAATCACCTATTTAGGAGGCAATACTGAGCATCCACAAAAAAAAGCGTTTATTATTTTAAAAACAAAAGGAAAGCGTTTTGCCCAGCGAAAAATGGAACCCATTTCAAAAGCAGCATGTTCAAAAGCAGGTATTTCTGAATACAAAGAAGAAATGAAAATTGACAAAGAAACGAAATATGAAGCATTTAAATTACCTGCAGAATCTTTATTTGAAAATATATTCGGGGATATGTTTAAAGGAATAAGCAATCAATATTTTACTTTTGTAGAAAATTTCGTTGTTTTCAGCAGCTCTCCAAAAATGCTGGAAAAATTCATTCATTCAAATATACTCAACAAAACCCTGGATAATGATCATCAATATCAACAATTTACCGATTATATTTCCGAAAAATCAAATTTTCATTTTTATTCAAATATGTTCCGTTCTCCCCGGCTTATCGGAAATTATTTCAACAAAGACATTGAAAAAGGAATTAATGAGAATATAGAACACATACGGAAATTTCAGGCAATAGCCTATCAAATCATGGGCAATGGCGAGATGACATATAACAATATCTTTATTAAATACATTCCAACAATCGATGAAGAACCCCAAACGACATGGGAATGCCATTTAGACACAACGATTAACATGAAGCCGGCTTTAGTTACCAACCATTACACGGGGGAAAATGAAATTTTTATTCAGGACAACAAAAACAAAATCTACCTCATTAATAAAGTAGGCAGAATTTTATGGAAAAAACAGCTTAACGAACAAATTATAAGCGACATACATCAAGTGGATTATTATAAAAACGGTAAAAAGCAGATGCTTTTCAACACAAAAAATAAAATTCACCTGATAGATAGAAATGGTAACTACGTAGAACGGTATCCGGTCAATTTACCTTCTCCGGCCGTAACAGGCATTTCCGTATTTGACTATTCCAATAATAAAAACTACCGCATATTTGTTCCCTGTGAAAACCGTAGAGTATACGATTATAATATTGAAGGCAACATATTAGAAGGATGGGAATTTGGAAAAACAGATACCAGGGTAACAACTCCGGTGCAGCACTTCCGTGTTAAAACAAAAGATTATATTGTTTTAGCAGATCAAAATCGTGTGTATATACTAAATAGACGTGGTCATGTTCGGGTAGAACCTGAAAAGCAAATAGCAAAATCCGAACACAATCGTTTCTATTTAAATCACGGCGACACAATACAAAACGCCAGTATTGTCACAACAAACAAGCAAGGGGAAGTGCATCACTTTTATTTTGACGGTGAAGTAAAAAGCGTGAATTACAAGGAATATTCAGAAGAACATTTCTTTATGCATGAAGACATAAATAGCGATGGAACAAAAGACATGATCTTTTTAGACAATAAGCAACTCGATGTTTTTGAAGAAAACGGGAAAAAACTCTTTGATCATAAATTTAAAAATTCCATCAATCATGAACCCATATACTTTCATTTTTCGTACAATGACAGAAAAATTGGTGTAGTATCTAAAAAAGCTAACAAAATCTATCTTTTTAATAGTAATGGTGAAACATACAAAGGTTTTCCGCTTGAAGGCAATACACCATTCAGCATTGGATTGCTGGAGAAATCAAACAGGAAATTCAATCTGGTTGTAGGAAATAAATATAACTTTTTATATAATTATTCAGTAAATTAATTATTTTTGAATTTTAATCTGTCCATTTTATGAAAAAAGAAGCTAAATTCTATATCTACAGCATATTCGTAAGTCTTTTACTGGTTACATCATGCCAGTTAGATAAATTTGATTTAAGCGATCTTTCAGAAGAAAAAGAAATTGGCCAGGGATGGGCTGCACCCCTTATCAAAGGTGAGCTAACCACACAAGATTTATTGGAAACTTTTGACAGTACCGGCGTTATCAATTCAGAACCAGATGGATTGCTATACCTGGTATATACTGATTCACTCTTTTCCCGCACAGCAAGTGATGAAGTAAACCTGCCGAATCAGGATTATTTTGACATGTTATATAAAGTATCTTCCACAGAAGCCACAGCACCTAATAATTTCAGTGGCACAAAAACAGCCAGTAAAGATACAATACATGAAATAACTTTTGAAGGTGACGAAGAGCTGGATTCAATTATAACAGATGAATTCACGCTAAAACAACATGTGGTAACCAACATTCAACATAATATAAAAATTACCATAACCTACACAGATATTGTTAAAAATGGCCAACCATTAGTAGACGAGATTAATATTTCCGCAAATGATGTTCCTTACGACCAGGAACTATCGGAAAATGTAACCGGCTACACTATACGTTCTCACGATACTCTAAGCAGCAAATACTTCAGGATGCAATATGAAGTTGAAATAAACGGAACCGGTGATGATCCACTTTATGAAAATGATTCACTATCTATACAGACAACAATTGATGAAGAAAGTATAGATATGCAAAGCGCTTATGGCTATATTGGTCAGGATACGCTCATGTTAGAAGAAGCAAACATTCCAATTAGTTTATTCGAAGAAACCCAGGAAGGAACTGTAGAATTTGCAGAACCGCAATTTAAATTCCTGATAGAAAACTCTTATGGTCTTCCTATTCAAATTGAATTAAAAGATGCTAAAGCCTACAGAGAAGGCTCTACAGACTCTACAGATATAATATTTGAAAATACATCCAACATATTTGATATAAATTATCCTAAATTTAGTGAGAATGAAATCGGTGAAACCAAAGGAGACACCGTGAATATTAGTAATAGTATATGCAATCTAAGTGACGCCCTGGCAAGTAATCCAACTCACATTAAATTTAAAAGCCATGGTATGTCAAATCCGGATGGACCCGGAACTTATAATTTTGTAACCGACGAAAGCCAGTTTAAAGTCTTTAGTGAACTTTACCTACCATTGCATTTGCGTGCTGAGGGCTTGTCGATGAGAGATACAGTAGATTTAGATATGAGTGATTTAATCGGGGAAGACCAGGAAGAAATCCAAGAAGTAATTACCAAATTCAAAACCTTGAACGGACTACCTGCTGATGTCGATTTTCAGGTGTATTTTCTGGACAGCACTTATCAGATGGTCGACACACTTTTCAATGAAAATGACAGGCCAGTTATAGAATCAGCTTCTACCGATAGTGAAGGTAACGTTACAGGCTCTACAGAAAAAATATCCGAAATGAGTTTTTATGAAAACGAAATCAACGATCTGTCAAGAGTAAAAAATGCAGTATTTGAAGCTAGTATGAAAACCTCAGAGTTCTCAACTGACACAACTAAAAAAGTGAAATTTTATTCGGATTATACGTTCAAGTTCAGAATGAATATAGAAACAAAAATCAAAATAAATTTAAATAATTAAACGCATTTTGAAATGAAGAAATTATTACTCCTTAACTTCTTCCTTTTTGCTATAGCACTGACTTCTATAGGACAACACAGTCAAACTTTATATTACATGGAAAGGCTGCCGCAAGTCACCACCATGAACCCGGCGATTCAACCGGTTAGTAATTTCTACCTCGGTTTTCCGGTAGTTTCAAATGTAAACCTGAACATTGGAAACAACCCACTTAGTTTTAATGATGTTATATTTGAAAGTGAGGAGGTAGGCTCTAAGATTACCTTTCTTCATCCTTCCTATAACATTGATAACTTTCTTAATAAATTAAATGACGATAACGATATATTTACAGAATTTTCTACCAACATATTTAATATAGGTTTCCGCGCTGATGACAGCTATTTTACCCTCAAAGTTCAGGAAAAGTCAGACATACAGATGAGCTACCCAAAAGACCTGGCAACAATTATGCTAAAAGGAAATGAAGATTTTAAAGGAGAAACAGCCCACTTCGGAAACTTTTCGGTTTACTCAAGTCATTATCTGGAGACTTCTCTGGGTTTTTCACATCAAATAAGCGATGAGTTAACTTTTGGAATAAATGTCAAATATTTAAACGGATTTGGGCTTCTTAAAAGTAAAGATTTTGATTTAAGACTTTATACAAGCGAAGAAGGTGACTCTTTATCACTGACTTCTGATATTTCCTTGCAAGGCTCTGCGCCCGTTACCGTTAACACAGATAGCTCAAATTACATTGAGGACATTGAAAGCAGGGATATACAAGTTTCTGACCTGACTTCGAACCCGGGATTTGCAGTTGATTTTGGTGCCACTTATGAAGTTATTGATAATCTTCAATTATCAGCAAGCGTGGTCGATTTGGGTTTTATCAACTATAATAAAAATTCCGCTCATAATTATACTATCAAAGGACAATATTCATTTACAGGAGTAGATGTCAGCAATGAGTTTGGCAACGATGAGGAATCAGATCCAATGGAAAACCTTGAAGATTCTTTGAAAGAAGAAGTAGAGATGGAGTATTCCGATCAGGGATTTCTGCACTTTTTAGGCCCTAAAGTATATGTTGGGGCAAGGTATTATCTGCATGACCGTCTTGATTTCGGGCTTCTCTCACGAACACAATTCTATAATGGAAGAACCCTTCAAAGCTTTACTTTATCAGCCAACACCCGTCCAATCAGAGGAATATCCCTTACAGCCAGCTATTCCGTCTTAAACAATTCATATAATAATTTAGGTTTAGGACTGATTCTTCGTTTAGGTCCGTTTCAGGTATATGCAATGTCCGATACGTTTTCAGCAGGATTGTGGCCCCATAAAACACAATCATTCAATATGCGCTTTGGATTAAACTTTGCATTTGGTAATAATCCGAAAAAACGTATTCTGAACAACGAACCCATGATCCGATAAGAATTAAATAAAATTTCAAATACTGAATCATCATATACCCAAAACTAATCGATAGAGTTTTGGGTATTTTTTATTTCCTGTTACTTTTGAACTCAATTGCTCTTTTGTTGTAATAATAGAAACATTAATATATATGAACGTAGCAAAAGACATAACGCAATTAATTGGAAAAACTCCTTTGGTACAAATTAATAAATTAGCTAAAGAGAGTAAGGCTAATATTTTTGCCAAATTAGAGTTTTATAATCCCGGTAGTTCTGTAAAAGACCGCCTTGGCTATGCATTAATTAAAGATGCCGAAGACAGGAATCTTCTATCCAAAGATACCGTTATAATAGAGCCTACCAGTGGCAATACAGGAATTGCACTCGCAATTACCTGCGCTGTAAAAGGATACAGACTGATTGTAACCATGCCTGAAAGCATGAGTATAGAACGCCGTAATTTGATTAAAGCGTTTGGCGCAGAAATCGTTCTGACATCAGCAGAAGATGGAATGAAAGGCTCTATAGATAAAGCACATCAACTGGCTGAAGAATACAAAAATGCCTACATTCCAATGCAATTCAACAATATGGCCAATGTGGAAATGCACAAAAAAACAACAGCACAGGAGGTATGGAACGATACAGACGGGCAGGTAGATATCTTTATTGCCGGGGTAGGTACCGGCGGCACAATCACTGGTGTTGGTGAAATTTTAAAGCAAAAAAACAAGGACATCCAAATCATTGCTGTTGAACCATCCGACTCACCGGTTCTTTCCGGTGGAAAGCCGGGGAAACATAAAATACAAGGCATAGGTGCAGGTTTCATACCGGAAATTTTAAATCAGGAAGTCATTGATGAAGTCTTTACTGTTGGAAATGAAGAGGCACTAAAAATGGCCCGGGATATGTCAACAAAAGAGGGAATTTTCAGCGGCGTTTCATCTGGTGCAATTATGCATGCAGCTATTGAAACAGGCAAAAGAAAAGAAAATAAGGATAAAAATATTGTAGCAATAGTCTGTGATACAGGCGAACGCTACCTAAGCACACCCTTGTATAACCCAGAAGTTGAATAAAAATGAATAATGAACGAACAGATTCTCTGGAAAAAACCATTGAAAAGCTCTCCGATCCTCATCTTCACGAAATGATTTATATGCCGGGACATGGGAAACCCATGCCCTCAGCAGCTGTCCTGGAAGAAATTATTGAAAAGCTAAGAGCTGTTCTTTTCCCTGGTTTTTATGGGGAATCAAAAATCAATACTCAAACAATTAAATATCATATTGGACATAACATTGACTGGATCTATGAACACCTGACTGAACAAATCCGAAGGGGAATATGCTTTGGCTGCCCGCATGAACCCTATGAAGAATGCAAAAAATGCAAAGACAGGGCACCTGTAATAGCAACCCGGTTTATCGAAAATTTACCCGAATTACGGAGAAAATTGGGTAACGATGCAGAGGCAACTTATCATGGAGATCCCGCTTCAAAAAGTCAGGCTGAAATTATTTTTTGTTATCCCGGGATTAAAGCAATTACAAACTACAGAATCGCCCATGAACTGTTAAAACTGGATGTGCCTCTATTACCAAGAATCATCACCGAAATGGCTCACTCTGAAACCGGTATTGATATTCATCCCAGGGCGGAAATCGGGGAAAGCTTTGTAATCGACCACGGCACAGGAGTTGTGATTGGGGCTACATGTATCATAGAAAACAATGTAAAACTCTATCAGGGAGTAACTTTGGGCGCTAAAAGCTTTCCCTCAGATGAAAACGGAAATCCTATAAAAGGAATTGCACGTCACCCCATAGTTAAAAATAATGTAATAATCTATGCCGAAGCCACAATACTTGGCAGAGTCACTATCGGAGAGCACTCCATAATTGGCGGAAACGTATGGTTAACACGAAGCATCCCTCCAAAATCCAGAATAATGCAACAAAAAGCTCAAACCATGAACTTTGCTAAAGGCGAAGGAATTTAAATTCTCAA
>CAYFRV010000010.1:0-10757 GCA_964345495.1 uncultured Bacteroidales bacterium
TCCGCCCAGTACGTGGTCCGTATGCTGGGTGGTGTGAGAGGTTCTCCGTGAGGCAAAAGCCTCACGGCAGCCTACTCGATTGCCGCCAGTGCATTTATCTATCTATTCGTTCGATGTTGTTTATAAAATCAAAGAAAAAATGATATAATATAATAGATTTATTGCTACTTTCTTTCAAGTGTTTGGAGTTATGAATATTTGTGCTTTTGATTGTGAGATATTGTGTTGTTGAAATTGATTTGTGATTTTTCAGTATCTCGTCAATTTCATTGGGATAGTTGTAAGTATTGTCTTCAATAAAAGCTATCATGCCAGCAAGTGGCATTATTTCAGAATATCTTTTCGTAGTATAACGTACAATCCCTTCATTTACATATTTTTCAGGACTTTGTCCGATGCCATTTAGGCGTTTACATTCAATCGAAAAATATATGTCTTCGTCAGCTTCGCCATACAGTTTTTGAGCAAGTCCCAATACTTGAATGTCATGTGAACCAATCGTTTTTCTATCTTTATTTTCACCTACTTCTGGTTTAAATTCTAAATCATTTACTTCATGTTTGCGTTTTAATTTTTTGTTCTGCATATACTTTTTATCCAGAAAAATATTTCTTATATACTCTTCAGGTTTTTCTTTGCCGTTTTCAAGCACAACCCAGTATTTGTTATTAATTTTTGTGTATACAAATTGTTCATTTTTAACAATTTCGTTATAAGAATGCAAAATTAATTTAGATACTTTATGAAATTCAAAATCAAAATGTTCTACGGAGTATATGTTTTCTGATGCATCCATTTAATCAGCTTTAAGTTTATTGGTTTTTCCTGCTTTTAAAAATGCGTCTTTAAATTCATAATAATCTAAATATGCAACCGCTGGATGCCAGTTCTTAAATTCATTTGGTTTTATTACATAAAATGATGTTTTTTCAAATCCTCTCAGGTCTTTTTGCATGAACAGATTTTCACTTATATTTTCGGGTAAAGCAAACAGGTTTGATAAAAAGCTGAATTTATCATGTTTTTCGTTATCCTTTGGATAATTAATTTTGCTATTCGGCTTTTCTGTTTTATATTCAAAATTAACAATGATATAGTTTCTCTTATCAAAGTAAACTTCAGCAACCATATATATACCTTTCCAGTCCAAAAAAGATTGGTTTTTTTCGAAAAATACCTTAATGTAATTTTCTATTTCACATTTACTTACATTTCTGAATGGATTTTCTTCTTTTTTGACTTTTTCTTTCTGCCTGAATAGTGGAATTGATACATTTAATGTATAATCAATTAATGATTTTTCTTCGTTATCAACACCAAATAACTCGTAAATTATATCATCAAAATAACCTTCAAATTTATTTTCTTCGATTAATTTTGTGTTGGTAAGTTCTCTAACTTTTTCATAAAAATCCAGTTCGTTAGAATAGTTAGAAAAGAAGCCTTGTTGCTCTTTTAATGTTTCATTATAGACTTTTTCATGCTCTATTTTTACTTTCTTTATTAAATCATTATACTTTTTATTAATAGTTTCAATAATCTCAGTTCCTATTTCTGGAATTGGTAAAGCCTCAAAATTTTTCTTATCTATAACATCTCGTTCAACTCCCCAACGTGGTGCGATATTGAATAATAAATATGATGTCAGTGAGGATGAAAAATAACTACTTAGAAAATTTATGATTTTTTTATCTTTTTTTGAATGAATTCCAAATAAAGCTTTTGGAAATACGGCATTATAATCAAGCAAGGAAGCTGTTACCCTTTTATTAATTCCTTGTCTTATAATTAAATGTGGCTTTAAATATATATCAGGATATCCTGTATGGTCTACTTTTTTAATACCAGGATAAACTTCCATAAACTTTTTTAGTGTTCTTTTCTCTGTATAAAACGGTAAAAGTTTTTTTTCATTCATCACTGGTTTTTCTAAAAGAACGTCAGCATCAAGTTTTGCATTTTTTTCTGAAAGAACATAACCAGTCCCGAACACTAAATCATTTTTCTTTGCAAATTGTTTTAAATTGACATACTCCTCTGCGTATATTCTTTCAAGGAATTTATAATCCAGAATATTGCCATATAAAAATGCTTTCCATGCAAAATCATTTTGAAAAACTTCTTGTTTTATCTTTTTATAATCCAGCTTTTCAATTACAATTATTTTAAAAAGGCTAAAAAACATGTTAGGTTTCAATGATATATAATGGACAATATTTTTTGAATGGTCTTTTTTGTTGTTGATGGAGAAGAAAATTATACTTGCCGGCTGAATACCTCCTTCAAAAACTAGTTTTCTTACTGATGAAAGCTCTAAAACTCTTTTTATTTCATAGTTATCAATTATGTGTTTTCTAAAACATATTGCACTTTGGGTATTATTATAGAGTAAAAGACTTGGTAAAACCAGGGCGCATTTTGTGTTTTCTGATGTAAATCTTTCAATCCTCAATGTAAAGCTTTGGGCTATTTGATACCTGCTTATTTTATCTTTGTTTTTATCAACAAAATCCTTATGCAAAGGCTCGTCTTTAACACTCCCCCAAGGCGGATTTCCAAGAATAAAATCTAATTGGAAATTTTCAAATATTTTGTTTAATTCACTATCGAAGAAATTTTTTATAAAAAAGTTTTTATTAATAAGTTCTGGTAATTTGAAGTTTTCTATCTCACGTGGTTCTTTATAGTCTAAAATAGTAATGTATATTGAAAAAATGGCAATAGTAACAGCATTTGGGTCCTTATCAATGCCAAAAATATTATTTTCAACTATTTTTATTAATTTTCTATCGTTTTCCTCAATGAGTGTATTTAATCTTATTGTTTCTGCTTTTGCTTGCTTTTCTAAATCTACTAATTTATTGATGTTACCTTCTTTGAGGTTTTTTTCTATTATTTTTCTAAGTGTTTCCACTAAGAAAATGCCCGAACCACATGCGGGGTCAAGAACTTTACAAGTTGAGTGTTTTTCTAAATGTGGCTCAATCGTATGTTTGAGTATGTAATCAACCAAAAACGGTGGCGTATAAAATGCTCCTCCCTTTCTTTGCCGCTCTTTCCCAATAAAACGTTCGTAAATGTTGCTAATTAATTCGACCGGTATAATATTAAAATCATAAATATCAAATAAACTTGCTAAGCTATATTGTTTTTTATCCTCTTCTACTTTTTCGCCTAAAAATAATTCATGAAGTATTTTTAAATGATTTTCTTTTATTAACTTTTTCTCTTCTTCAATACTATTATTATGGAATGGAAACAAATCACCATTGAATTTATCCGGGCTTTTCAGAAACTCAAATAGTGAATACAATTTATCTTTCTGTGGAATTAGGTTTTCAAAATCAGTACGCTGATTGTTGTCGTCTATATATTTAAAATTTAATTGTACATTTCTGTCTATAAGATAACGAACAAAGATTAACCTACCTATCAAATTATTTGCTATTTGTCTGTTATCTTTATGTTCTATTTTATCATTGCTAGTTGTTAATATTCTTATGGCTTCTTCAATATTTTGCAGTAGGTATGTTTGTAGTTTCTTTTTATCTTTTTTTTCACTTTCTTCGGTAAAATAGGACTCGAATTTTTTCCACAAACTACCAGAATGAATATTCCAGAAAGAAAAATGGTCTATTTCTGTATTTGCCTCTATTTGCGATTTATCAACGGGTGAAATTAATTCATTTAAGCTCTTATCTTCAGTTAAAAACTCACCACTATACCACAACCACTGGTTTCCATTATCAATGATTACGACTGGGGTCTGAAAATTCCATAACTTAGGAAGTAATTGTTCTGTATCTTCCGAATTATCAATGAATAAATATACAGGAACGAAATGACTGCCTGCCTCATTGTTATTTTTCACAGCGTATATAGCATAAGGTTTTATACTTTTTAAAGCCCTTACAACTCTATATGGAAATGAATGTTCCCATTCCGCAATATTTGAAAACTTAAACAGACCCTGTTTGTCGTTTAGTTCAAGTCTATTAAACAGTCTTTCAAATGTATTAGCCATTATATAATTCTAAAGTTTTTAGACCAACAAAAGTAATCATTATTTACCGATTCATTAAATCTAGTATACCAATAATTGCAGAATATAATTGAACCTAACATTTTGCTCCATGCATTGGCGGCAACGTTTAGCTGTATGCACCGTGCGGGATTTACAAAGACGCGTTCTCATCCCCCGTTACAATTTTTGCTAAAGCCGACAACCAAAAACGCTGTAAGTCCGCCCGCATGGTGTATACAGCATGTTAGCGGCCGTAATTATTTAGTTAGATTTACAAATTTGCTCAATATTTCTAAACTATCCTTAACTTTCAATGCTTGTTGATAAATTTGATTTGCAAAATCTATAAGATAGATTTCTTTATGTGTGTTCATTCTAGCTTGGTCTTTATATGGATAATATTTAATTAATTGTATTTTAGGATCATAAATAGTTTTTAAATGGCCTATACCATTTCTTATCTGACTATTTAAAGTATTAATGAAATAATTATTTAGTAGTGAATGTTTCTTAACAATTTCTTTTTTAATCCCATTATCCTTTTTGAAGTATTCACTCAAATTATTACAATCTCGAATAGTACCAAAATCATTGAAATCATTTCGTTCTGCTAAGTTAACTAAACCGAAATATAAGGAAGAAATTCTGGATAAATACTCAAAATATTCAATATACATTTCTTTTAAATCCAAGAATTCAAAAGTAGTCAAACCGATTTCATCTAAATACTCTTTAGTGTAATCATTATTATATGATAGTGCCACCAAAGGAAAAAAACTTTTAATATTATTTAGAAAATTATCTATAAGTTTTACTCCTTTTATAAACTCTGTCTCAATGTTTATATATGATTCAATTAAAGTTTTTAGATTTTTTAATTCCTGTATTTTTGCGTTTACCTTATTTATTGTCTCTGATTGCAACTTTTGATTATAGTTTGTCCGATAATAATTAGTCTCAATGTTTTTAAAAAAGTCCTTATTGACTTCTTTCAATACAACTGAACAATCTTCAAATGTTTTAATATCAAGACTTAGTTCTTTTCTAAAGTATTTTTTTGACTCAATTAAATAATATTCCCAATTTCGGTTTTCAAATAGCTCAAAACAAGTTTTTAATCGCTCATATTTAGGGTCATATAAATCAATAAATTCACGAATATTATCTTCATACTCTTTTATTTTTTCATGGTCAATGATAGTACCAATTCCCATAAAAGGAGTTAAAGCAGCAATACTTGCTATATTTGATACTTTCAGAGCTATCGGAAGTTCAGTTGAGATACTTACAGTCTGAGTTGTTTCCTCATATCCATTTGTAACAGTTTCATTTGGGAAATCAAATACTGGGTCTTCTCGACGAACATGTCCTTTTATTATTTTTCCACACTGATTGCATGCTATTTTTACAACAGCGGGATAAACATATCCAACTTGGTGTCTCAGTCTTATTTTATGTCCGCATGTAGAACAGGTAATGATTCCACTTATTGTCATGATGATAGGTGTTTATGTTTGTACTGTTTATGGCCGCTAACGTAAGTATAAACCCAATTGCGTTTATACTTCCCTATCAGGATGTAAACGACAATTGTTTTTATTTTTGTACACTAATATACAATTTTCAAACTGGAACTATTCCATGGCGATCAACAATTTATTAACATTGAGAATTTTGTCATTGCTGTCTTGAAGTAAGGATGCAACAATTACACGAAGTACGGCGGAGATGGATTAATTATCTCAAATACGCCGGTATCCGGTAGAAATTAAACGGCCTGGATGTCTGGTTCCCGGGATCATATATGATACTCTCTCTGGTAAGTTTTCAGGCGGGAGAAGAAGGCTGTTAGAAATTATTTTTCATCTTGTGATTGTTTTAGGCACTATAATGGCGCTTGCTCTTTCAGCAATTCAATTGCTCCATGTTTTCCAACAACAAGCAGACAATCATCACCATACAAATTCTCACCAGGATTGATCGTCATGATATGTTCCTGTTTCCTTCTTATGCCGACAAGGGTTACGCCGAACTTTTGCCGAAAATGAAGATCCGCCAGCGACTTGCCCGAAAGGTCTGAATCTTCTGATATCTTAATTTCAGCGATTTCAAAGTGTTCTGAATCATCTGCTTCTTCTTGCACCTCGAGCTGATTGAGCAGGCTTTCAGCTTCTTTCAGGCCGGTTGGCGGACCGGCAAGAAGTAGAATATCGGCCGGGAAAATCATGAAATTCGGCTCCGGTTCATAGTATACTCGACCCCCACGGCTGATCGCCAGAATCGATAGTCCTTCGGTCGATAAAGGAAGTTCTTTGATTTTCATTCCAGCTGCGGAAGAGCCCGAACGAATACGAACCTCAAGAAAAGATATGGGCCAATCTATTCCCTTAGGCAGAAAATCCATCGCGTAAGTCAAGGCGTCGGCCGCTTGTTCCGTTGCGTCTTTAAAAGGTCGGAAAACCAAATTGGCGCCGGCTTTTTCGAACTCGGCGGCTTCTTGGCTACCTGTTGCCGTCAGGGCAACCTTTCCGGTATATTCCTCCCGTTTGAGGTTCTGTATAAGCGCCAGGTTCATATCTCTGGAGCGAATGGTGCTGATTATCCATTGCGCCTTTTTCAACGGCAACTGCACATGCATCTCCGGATCCGCCATGTCTCCGTAAAGAACGGGCACGCCTTTTTTGCGCCACCTCTCCAAAGCATCGGGATCGAAGTCGATCCCAATGACATCATTTTTCCGCCGCAGAAGGTGTTCCATCAAGCCGCTGCCATAGTTCCCTAATCCCACCAAAATGAAATCGACATTTTCCGTATCTGTGGGGGTATCTATGGCGGCCTCCCGATAGGGATTACGCCTTTCAAAAATTTTCAGGGGAGTGGAGAGAATACGGTAAAGCGGGGAGGCATATAGAATCATGTAAGTGGACAGGAGTATGGTGATGACCCCCACAAGAGTGATCAGTCCCATCGTTTCTTCGTTAATATGGCCGATACGCAACCCCAGAGCAGCTAAGATGAGCGAAAATTCACTGATCTGGGCTACCGTAAGGCCGGCGAGAAAAGCGGTGCGGCGGCGATATCCCAGGGCTCCCATGATGATAAGAACAATTAATGGGTTACCGATGAGTACAAAAACGGAAAAAATCAGCGATTCGCCCAATTGCGATCCTACCATGGTCCAATCCAGCCGTGCGCCAAGATCAATAAAGAAAAACAGAAGGAGAAAATCCCGAAGACTTGTGAGTCGCGCTCCTATCAAATCCCTGAATGGTGTTGATGCCAGTGAGACGCCGGCCAGGAATGCGCCGACCTCCTTGCTGAATCCCATAAGATCGCTTGCCGCCCCAAGCAAGACTGCCCAGGCGATGGCGAATAGCGTCAATAGTTCCAGCGAATGTGCGAGATGCCGGGTTAGATAGGGGATGACATATCTCATCAGCAGAGCGACCGCCGCTAAAAGCCCCAGTCCTTTTGCTCCGATTATCAGAAATTGGATATATCCCGAACCCTCCACGGTAACAGATGCTCCCAATGTCGTCAGCAGTACCAAAGCTAAAATAGCGGCGATATCCTGTACAATCAGAAATCCAAGAGCAATCTGGCCATGAAGAGAGTCGATTTCTTTTTTGTCGGACAAGAGCTTTACGATGATAATCGTGCTTGAAAACGTAAGCGCGACTGCAATATAGGCAGAATTGAGATACGACATGCCCAGGACAATGGCAATGACAAACCCGATAATTGAAGTAAACAAGATCTGCCCCAGTCCAGTTGCCAGGGCAACGGGTCCGGTGGTTCGGATCAATTTCAGATCGAGTTTGAGTCCAACGATAAATAGCAGAAGGGCTATTCCGATATGCGCCAAAAGCTCAATCTGTTCATAGCTGTGTATGATGCCAAGAAACGATGGACCTGCCAGAATCCCTGTAACCAAAAACATGATGATCAAGGGCTGCCGCAATTTCTGCCCTATGATTCCGATAAGTGCCCCTAAGCCCAAAATAGCGGCTATTTCAACGAATACATTTCCATCTATCATATCTTACAATTTTTTATCCTCAAAATAACAGAAGGTTAGGTGAATGAATGGGAAAAGCAAAAGTTGCTTCCCGTGATTATCTTTAATATGTTGTTTTTTATTCTTAAATTATATACTGGTTATGCTATTATTTTTCGTATCCTTCTTAAATCTATCAAACAAAAACGTTAATGGTGATAAGTAAAAGTACAAATTATTTGGAAAAAAGTTTCAGGTTTTATGACGATTGGTGAAGAATTTATTCGTAAGCCGGTTATTAAAGGCCGTGAAAAATCAATCTGCCGGAACTATCCGTCTCTATTGCATTGTTCGTTAATCCATTGTTATGTAGTAACTTATGGCTGCCAAAATGCGTCATCATTTTATTGTTGTTCCTTTATAGAAGTGTTTCGGGGTTCGACGATTTCATCGCAGGGCTGACGCAACTTATCCTGAACAGGGGTATAGGTTGTGAGCGATGCTCCGGTGAGCTATTGGTTTAAAGGCTATCTAAACGATTTGGTGTTTGTGTTTTTATCTTTTTCCAAATCGTCTTTGCCGTTGCACAAACTTTATCATTTCCTTCAACTTTTATTGAGTGTATAAAAGATCTATCCTTTGTACTCTTTGCATCATCTTTAGTCAAAGACACAATTGTTTGACCATAATGAGCTTCTGCAATAAATCTACCGTCTATGGAATGCAAATAATAATTATCAATAATTTCATCAGGAACTGACTCAACTACCCATTGTAAATATCGAATATTATTTACGTGTTTAATCATATCAGTATCATATCTATTTACTGTGAATTTTAGTTTGTAATCCGGATTCTCAACTGCTTTAATTTTTTTTGAAATGTTATAATCTATACTTTGCTCATTACAGAAAGACCATTTTTCCATTATATCATCAAATATTTGGACAGGTCTTCTTCTTTCAATATCAAAGAAAATCCATAAGCCTTTGGCTCTTCCAATAATATTACTCTGTTCATCGTAAATAATATTTTCTCGAAAACCTTTAATTGTTGTATATTTTGACAACCAAGTTCTAATAGTAATCTTTTCTTTATATTCGGGATATCGCTCCATTTGAATAATCCCGGAAATTAAAACCCACCCGATATTTTGTTCTGCTAATTGATATAAACTATGGTTTATAGAATAACAGTGGTCAGCTGCTGTTTCTTCTAATAGTGTTAAAATGGTAGTTGGTGATGCAATACCAAATTCATTCATCTCAAAATATCTTAGTTCAAATTGTTTATCGTAATAGTTTTTAATCATATTACTTTCTATTATTTATGTATTTCTTTTTCTCATGATACACAAACATAATAATAAAAGAATATTACCTTTATAATTCCTTATTAGAAAATAAACGACAATTGTTTTTATTTCTGATAGTACACCGCGTTTGTCTTTATAGCTTCATGATTTAACGAAGATATTTATAAATGTTTTATATTGGGTTATATAAAGTTAATCAGTTACCAGTGAAACAGATGGTTATTTTCCTGTTTGTTTTTAACAAGTTATTATCTGTATGTTAATGAGGGAAATATTTTCCCTGAGTTTCGGCTTTGGATTCGGGAAAATATTCAAAGAACTCAGTTTTTAGGTTTTCATCGTGATCAAAGTTTACCAGGAGTCTGTGATCAATGGAGTGCAGGGTTGCTTTTTTCCCTTTTTGAATTTATTTCGAAGTAGTATTCAGAAAAGGTTTGATGGATTCAGTTAGAATCTTAACCAACTGAGGTTCATCGCGCTCATAGATATCCGGAATGCCAAGATTGATAATTCTTCCGGGTTCGATGTCATACGACTGAATGATAATGTTTTTCATGTATTCTTCCATAACAAATATTAAGTCTGCTTCCCGGGCCAATTCTTTGTTGATGGGTTGTTTTGCCAGCGGAGATACTCCGGCAGATTTGGTGATTACCGGTAATCCACCTGCTTTGGCCAATCCCCTGGCAACCTCTTCCGCCGTAGGACTTCTTTGCATATTTGCCATGCAAACGAACAGGTATGTTTGAGTTTTTTGAGTCATATCTGAAAAACGAACAGATAAGGTGTTTTGTTTTTAGAGATTTTTGTCGGAAGAGATAATTTAACGACAAAAAGAATTTTCTGTTTAGCTTCAAACTCCTGGATTTCAGTCTTCCAGTTGTTGTTTTTCAATTGCTCTTTAAAGTAATTGGTTGCAGACAGTTTGCCTTTACTCCCAACACACCTGTTTTCAATGTTTTCACATAAAAATGAAAGATGCTTTTTTGCCGATTTTTTTGTTTTTCCATTATCCTTTATTTACAAGTTATAGATGTGCGTATCATTTGAGAAATTTGTGGTTATTTCAATCAAATATATTGAAAAAACCAATGTTTTAGCCAAATAAATTGATAATTATTTCCTGATTTTCAGTATTCTTTGTACTTTTAGAAGACATTAATAACCTAAAATTATATTTTCTATAAAAATACAAGCTATTAAAGCAACATCAATGATTTTGGGAGGTGTTTTGCTGACCTCCTTTAACAACCCAAGTAAAGGTTTTGCTTCTGAAATTATCGTTTAAATTGGATTTGTTGTATTTCTAATTGGGTTAGGAAAATTAAATCTCTGTTTTTATTAATGTATTTCTCATTTATTCCGCGCTTAGCCGGAATTTTTCCACTTCTGTAATTTTACCTGAAGGCAAATTATCCAGG
>CAYFRV010000010.1:10857-29887 GCA_964345495.1 uncultured Bacteroidales bacterium
GCTTAGCCGGAATTTTTCCACTTCTGTAATTTTACCTGAAGGCAAATTATCCAGGGTGATATTGCCAATACGTATACGAATTAACCTTAGCGTAGGAAAACCCACTGCTGCAGTCATTTTACGAACTTGTCTGAACTTTCCTTCTGTAAGTGTTACAGATAACCAGCTCGTTGGCCCGTGTCTCTCACTCCGTATGTTTTTGGTTCGCGGCTCAACCTCCGGAGCCGGCTCCAAACGTTGAGCTTTACAAGGTATGGTGATATATTTATTGCCTCTTATGCTTATTTCCACTCCTTTTTTTAGCTGCTCTATTGTTTCTTCTGTAATTTCGCCGTCCACCTGAACATAATATTCCTTTTCAATTTGCTTGCTCCGCACCTGTTCACTAACCCTGCCATCCGTAGTTAGCAATAATAAACCTTCAGAGTCTTTATCTAACCGACCAATTGCCATGGTACCTTCAGGAAAATCATAGAGATCTGCCAACAGCTTTTTATTTTTCTGTTTGTTCTGATTGGTGATCAATTGCGATAGATAACCTAAAGGCTTATGAATAATAAAATGATGGTGTTTTTTCATTAATTGGATTTCTGCGAATGTTTTTATATCGTATTTGGATTTATATCAGCTGCTAAAGTATAGAAAATAATTGTGTTTTATATCGGATATTGATGTATAAAAAACTGTAGCTAAAGAATAAAGTAAAAAGTATCATCTCTTTTTTTTATTTTTGTGTATAAATTTTATAGATAGGCAACAGAAGATTATGAAGCTATTCTCAGTTATTTTTATAGTATTATTTCTCCCTTTTCAGCAATCTTTCGAGGAAGCTTTAGATAGTTTGCAGACAAAGCTGGATACAGTTGAAGGTAAAGAAAAGGTACAGGTTATGAATCGTATTGCTGAAAAATACACATCGCTGGCACCTAAAAAGGGAATTGATTATGGTAAATCGGCTGTAAAAATGTCAAAAGAAATTGGCTACATTAAGGGGCATGCCGAAGGGCTAGAGATCACCGGCAGAATTTATTATCAACTGGGAGATTTTGAAAATGCAATCCAGTACTATCTGGATGCTTTAAGAATATACAGGGAAGAAGATAATAGTGAAGGCATTGCAGAAGTTTATAATCAGATTGGAAAATGTTACCGTGACATGGCTAATTATGAGAAAGCACTGGAATATCATAATAAAGCCCTGGAAATTAACGAGCGAATTGACAATAAAAGTGGTATAGCAAATTGTTATAATAATATTGGGATTTGTTATTATTCTTCAGAAAAATATAAAAAAGTATTAGAGTATTTTCAAAAAGCCTTAAAAATAAATCGGGAGTTAGATGATAAACGGGGTATTTCCTCTACTTTGAATAATATAGCCATATCTTACAGTAGTTTTGAGGATTATCAGAAAGCACTGGAAGCTTTCCATCAATCGCTTGAAATTAATCGTGATTTTGGTGATAAAGGGGCCATTGCCACAACACTGAACAACATAGGTAATTTGCATATCCACCTGGAAAATTACGATAAAGCTGAGAAATATTTAAATGAAAGTGCTGAAATTAGCAATAATTTAGGAACCCGTAACCTATCCAAAATAAATTATGAAGCTTTTGCCAACCTTTATTATGCGAAGGGAAATTATAAAAAATCAATAGAATATTTTCAAAAGTATTCGACACTTAAAGATAGCTTATTTTCAGCTCAAAGCGATGAACGAATTGCCAAAATGGAGGCCATTTATGATTTAGAGGCTAAAGAAAGAAAGATTGAACTTTTAGAAAAAGACAATAAGATAAAAAAGCAGAATAATCGAATTTTAATATTGGCATTATCTACTATTGCTGTTTTTGCAGGGTTTTTAATTTATGTTTTTTATACCAGGGTTAAAAATTCCCGAAATAAGCAACTGTTATTGCAAAAGGAAAAAAAGATTGCAGAGCTCGAAAATAAGAGACAAAGAGATGCTTATCAAAAAGAACTGGACTTAAAAGACCGGGAACTGGCATCAATTACAATGCATATTTTACATAAAAATGAAATGTTGCATCAGTTTCGGGAAAAGCTTGATGATATTTCAGCTCAGGAAAAAGGGAAAAAGTATTATAAGGAAATTACATCTCTTATAGATCAGACGGTACAACTCGATAAAGACTGGGAAAATTTTTCCCTTCATTTTGAGAAAGTACATCCCCATTTTTTTGAAAAACTACAGGAAAAATTCCCCTCACTTACTAAAAAAGAATTAAAACAATGCGCCTATGTACGTATTAATCTTTCAACTAAAGAAATAGCCTCCCTGTTGAATATTACTGTACGTGGTGTAGAAAAAGCAAGAAGCCGTATTCGAGTTAAAATGGACTTGGGAGCGAATACAGATTTATATGAGTTTTTGCGTAATTTCTAACCAAAAATATAACCTGTTATTTATTTCATAATTAGTGTTTTGAATTACATGTCGTAGGTTTGTCTACACTGCGTAGTAGCGTTGTCCGCTTAATTCTTTAACCCTCTTTTTTTATTTCCGTACTTTCGAATGTCTGTACTTTAATTTGAAGTATTGAGCTTAGCTTTTAATAAAAAATATAAAGAAGATAAATGAAGAAAATCTTTATTACAATAATTCCCTTTTTCTTTTGTATTGTGAACTTAAATAGTGGTTTTACACAAGAAATACAAGGCAAGGGGAAGACGAGACCAAACCAGGCTAATTACCTGATTATTCAGGAGGCCTCTCATGAACTTCAAAAACATTCCTGGGATGAGCAAAATTTGTGGTTCTTAAATAATCAGGAAAATATAGATACAACAAAAGGCAGGCTTCTTATTATTGATAATTTGGACAATATAAAAAAGAATAAAAAACAATTAGACCATCTGAAAACAGAAATACATAAAAAGAATAATGAGATTTATTATGATCCTGAACAAAACGGGTATTTGCTTTTTAAATTGAATAGAATGCAGCCCCGGTAATCATATAAAGAAACAAAATTAATGGCGTAACAATTAATATAAAATAAATACTTATGAGGAAATATGCTTTACTATTACTATTAGGTTTTTTAATAACGAATTTTGTATTTGGGCAGGAAGATTTTAGTGTAAAATTTTCGAACGGAGATTATTCTCCTCAAAAAATACAGGAATCAAAAAGAACAGAGAGTTCTATAAAAGAACAACTCTCCGGGAAGCGGTATCAATTATTACAATTTTATAATCTACCCGGAGAAAAGGAGGTAAAAGCTTTAAAAGAAACAGGGATTGAACTTGTGGATTATATTCCGAAGAATACCTACACAGCAATCATCGATACACAAAAGCTTAAAGAAAGCAAAAGCTTAAAATTTGATCAAACTAATTTACGGGCACATTTTTCTTTACCGAAAAAGTACAAAATTGATTCAAGGTTGACAGCAGGTAAGCTACCTGAGTGGACAGAGCCTGAATTCGGAAAGGCCGAGGTGAATGTCCTGTTATATCGTGATTATGATATTGAAGCTTTCAGGAATTATGTTAATAAATGGAATATTGAAATAATAAAGGTCTCAACATATTCTAATCGTATTCAATTAAAAACAGCAGTACAGTATTTGGGTCAGATAGCAGAGTGGCCTGCTGTCAAGTGGGTTGAGCCGATCGAACCTCAAAAAGAAATGATAAATGATGAGGCTTCTAAAAATCACAGGACAAATGTATTGAAAGCAACTTATGATGGCGCCAGAGGTCTTACCGGCGAGGGTGTGGTAGTTGGTGAATGGGATGGTGGAAAAATCGGAGATCACCAGGATTTATATGGCCGGGTTGAAAATACTTCTTCAGAACAAGAACACTGGCATTCAACTCATGTGGCCGGAACCATCTTAGGAAAGGGAATACTTGATCCTAAAGGAGAAGGAATGGCAAAAGATGCACAACTCTTTGCTTCTGATTTTATGAAAGATGCCGATGCTATTGCAGAGGATATGAGTAATTCAGTGAGTTCTCACAGTGTGGATATTACATCGAATTCGTGGGGTTATAGCATCGATCAGTACATATGTAAAAATCCTTTCCCTTATATTACAGCGGCCAAGTATTATGATGATGTGGCTTATCAGCATAAAAAGCTAACACATGTTTTTGCCAATGGAAATGACCAGCAGGTTTGCCCTGGTGGTTACTGGACTTCTGCCTGGACGATGAAGAATACAATTTTAGTTGGGGCAGTTGATGATACAAGTAATATGAGCAATTTTAGCAGCTTTGGCCCTTTGTTTGACGGAAGAATGGCCCCTCATGTAAGTGGAGTCGGTGTGGATATATATTCTACTTTTTTAGATAACTATTATTATTCTTCTGACGGTACTTCAATGGCAACACCAGCTGTTTCTGGTGCCATTGCTTTGATGTATGAAAGATATGAAGAGTTGAAAAATGAACAACCAACTTCTGCTTTAATACGTTCAGTTCTTTTCAATACTGCCGATGATATTGGGAATAAGGGCCCGGATTATAAATTTGGTTTTGGAAAAGTGAATTTGAGAAAAGCAATAGAAACAATCGAAAATGAAAATTATTTCAGTGATAAGGTCTCAAATAACAGCAATAAAACGTATAATATAGAGGTTCCTTCGAATGCAAAAAAGCTAAAAGTTACAGTTGCCTGGACAGATCAATCAGGCACGCCTTTTGCTGCAATTCCGCTGGTTAATGATATAGATCTTTTGCTGAGTAAAGATAATGATACATGGTTACCATGGGTGTTGGATAAGGATAATCCTTCTGCTCCTGCTCAAAGGGGGGAAGATCATATTAGTAATTTCGAACAAGTTACCATCGACAACCCCGGGGAAGGACAGTATGCAATAAACATTCAGGGTGAAGAAATTTCTGCTTTTATGGGTATGCCTTTTGTTGTTTCTTATCAAATAGATACTCCTGAGGTAACTGTTACGCATCCCGTGGGTGGAGAAACACTTATTGCCGGCGAGAATGGTTATATTCGCTGGGATGCGCCTGATACAAGTAAATCTTTTTCTATTGATATTTCTACCAACGGAGGTCAGAGCTGGTCTTCTGTTGTTTCCGATTTACCCGGAACAAAAAGATATTTTGAGTTTGCAGTTCCGGATACGTTCACTTCAAATGCATTGATTCGTGTTAATCAAGATGGAATAAGTGGTGAAAGCCAGGCTCCTTTTTCAATCATGGGAACACCTGATGATTTTCGTGCTGTTGAACAGTTTGAGGCGGTTGATTTATTGTGGGATTCTGTCCCCGGTGCTACAAGCTACGAAATTTATGAGGCTGTAAACGGAGAATTGAATTTGCTTGGAAATACTGCTGATACAACTTTTCATATTGATGAACTGGAAACCGGTAATAAATATTGGTTAACAATAAAACCTGTAAGAGAAGAGGATAATATTACAGGGGAAAGAATGAAAGCTATTTCTCCTACTCCAATTCCTCAGTATGACTTTGGTGTTTCTCAAATTACTGAACCTGTATCCAGCATCAATATGTCTAGCGCTGAGGAGATTTCTGCTGAGATAGTAAATTATGGAGCAAATGTTTTGCATGCCGGAGATACGATGACTTTAGCGTATTCTATAAATGAGGGAGGAGTAATTGAAGAAAATGTTGTTCTTGACGCTGATTTAGAAAGGGAAGATACGCTTTCTTATACATTTGAGCAAACTGCCTATATGGCTACTTACGATGATTATGAGATTAAAGTCTGGACTGAACATCCATTAGATACGTTTTATACAGATAATGATTCTAAAACAAAATCGGTGACAAACAGCGAACCTGTTACAGAGTATCCTTATCTTGAAAATTTTGATGGTTTCGCAAATCTTATGATTTCGAGTGCAGATGACCCTGTCTATCTTTCAAATAATTGGCATAATGATCATGTAAATGATGATATCGAATGGTGGCCTAATAGCGGGAAAACTTATGTTGACGGAACCGGGCCTAATGAAGATCATACTTCAGGTGAAGGAAAGTATTTATATACAGAAGCTTTTGTTCTGGAAGGGGAGCCTGGAGAAGCCTATCTTTACTCCCCCGGATTTAATATCTCTCAACTGGAAGATCCAGCGTTATTCTTTTGGTATCATATGTATGCTAAGGATTTTGAAATGGGTACCCTTCATGTCGACTTATACTCCGTGCAGAATGATACGGTCTTTGAAGATATAGCCCCTGTTATTAGTGGAAGCCAGGGTAAGGAATGGCACAGACAGATGATATCTTTAAAAAGCTATAAGGATGAAGGTGTCTTCAGAATTCGTTTCAGGGCTGAAATAACTGATCATGAACAGAATGCTTTTGCTATAGATGATGTCAAAGTTACGGAGCTTTATGAAAATAACTTTGGAATCATTGGCATGAGTCCTAAAACAGACAGTAGTTATTTTACAGAAAATGAACCTATCTCGGTGAGCCTTGTGAATATTAGCCCGGATACAATAACTGCCGGAACTGAAATCCCGGTCGGGTATCAATACGAAAATAATGCTCCAGTAGAAGAAACAATTTCATTGAGTGAGGAGTTACATCCATTTGATACGCTTGATTATAATTTTACTCAAACAGCTGACTTGTCAGATCTGACAAAGCGATATGAATTCACTTCATGGGTTGCTTTCCCTGATGATAACCACTCCTATAATGATACGCTTTCTGATTATTATGCTCAGTCTTACTGTGAGCCCCGTAGCAACTGTTATTCAGGAGGCACTCCAACAGGAATCGGAACATTTATCCTGGAGGGCATTCATGAACAATTTGATATAAACAATTCTAATTCACTCTGTGGCTCCACAGATGCTAAAGGATACAGTTACCATGGAGATCAGATGGCTAAATTGTATACCGGTTCCGAATTCCAGATGCAAATTAGGGCTATTGTTCCACCTCCGGATTTGGGTATACCTATTATGGGTGAATTCTTCAAAATATGGATAGATTTCGACCAGAGCGGTAGTTTTGAGAAAGATGAATTGGTTTATGCTAATGAACAAAGGGATAT
Source organism: uncultured Bacteroidales bacterium (assembly GCA_964345495.1). Classification (GTDB taxonomy): domain Bacteria; phylum Bacteroidota; class Bacteroidia; order Bacteroidales; family UBA12077; genus JAGXLC01. Next base: position 17,885 of record CAYFRV010000010.1, read on the forward strand.
TGACTTGTTAACCGATACAATTGAAATTCCGGCTGATGCAGCGGAAGGGAAAACGCGTATGCGCGTGCGGAGTTCTTATTATCAGGAAGATCTGATTTCGCCTACACAGTCATGTTCTCCTATCGGTCATGGAGAAACAGAGGATTATTCAGTTGAAATACTTTCTTATCCCGACATTGACTTAAATTCGGAATCGCTGACGGAACTGCCTGTAACAAAACCCGGGTTAAGCTCTGCAGAACAGATCGGATTAAAGGTTGTAAGCCTTGGAAATAACCAGATTGAAGCAGGAACAGAGATCCCTTATGCTTACCGGGTGAATGATCACGACATTGTCAGAGAATCATTTGTTTTGGACAATGCACTGCAAAAAGGAGATACGGCAAGTTTTGTTTTTAATAATGCAATTGATATGTCATCAATTGGTGAGTATAAAATAAAATTATGGAACGAGAAGCAAGATGATGAAGATCCATGGAATGATACCTTAATGACAAGGATTCACCATATGGAGAAGTTTGATGGAAATGATTATGAAGAAAGTTTTGAAAATGGAACTGCCGGATGGTTTGATGAGAGTCTGAACTGGCAACCTGTATGGGAAAAAGGTACTCCTTCACAGGATAAAATTGCAAATGCTTTTGACGGTAATAATGTTTGGATGACTTCTCTTGACGAAAATTATCCACACGAAAGCGAAATGATTCTCCATACGCCTGCTTTTGATTTTTCCGGAATGGAGAAGCCGATGATTTCTTTCTGGATGCATCTCAGAACAGAGTTTAACTGGGATGGAATGATTATGGAAGCGAGTACGGATGGTTATGATTGGACGAAAATAGGTGCAGAAGAAGGTCTGGATTTCTACAATAACAAGGAAACGAATAATCCCCAATGGGAGTTAGGAACGCCCTGGTGGAGCGGGAATAATGGTGGATGGAATAAATATGAATTTGTCGTTGATGAGTATAGCGACAAGTCAAATGTGATGTTTAGATTCCGTTTCAAATCAGATCTTTATGAAAATGATGAAGGTGTCGCAATTGATGAGTTCACAATAACTGAAAAAATTGTTGATCTGGGTATCACCGAATACCTTGGTCCTAAGGATTTTGATGAGCTTACAAGCCGGGAGAATATTAAATTCAAGTTCGCTAACCTGGGAACTACAACTTTCTTAAATAGTGAAAGTGTTAAATTCGAGATTTGGGTAAACAATAATCTTGAAGAGTTTAATCATCAGTTTACATCTGATGTATTCCCCGGTGATACCATCGTATATAAAACTCCTGTTTCTTTTGATATGACACAGGAAGAAAGTTACAAAATTGAAATTAGAGCTACCTATGATGGAGACGATAATCCCTCAAATAATGAATATATACATGAATTAGGAGATCAGGAAACAGGTTTGGAAAATCCGGACAGTGATTTTGATATCAATGTCTTCCCAAATCCTTCAAATGGCATGTTTATTCTTGAGCTGAAGGCTCAATCCTCTGAAAACTTTAATGTTGAAATCTATAATGATTCGGGTGTAAAAATCCGTGATAGAAAAATAAAGGATCAATCTTCCGGGAATCTGCAATTTGATCTCATGGATGTTGATCCTGGCATTTATCTTATTAAAGTTAACAACGGGCATACCACTAACACAAAGAGAGTGATGATCAAATAATAAAAAAATAGCAGGTTGCTTAAGGTGTAACGCCTGGCAACCTGCTAAATCTTAAAATTAAACTATTGTATACTATGAAAAAAATTTTGACTTTAAAAAGAGCAATGAAACAATCCCTGTTTGTTTCCGGATTAAGAAGGAAATTCTTATCTTCTTTAGCATTGCTTCTGTTTTCCATAATTGGTTACGGACAAGGCGAAATTCAGGAGTTACCCCAAATTGTTGATTTTGAAGGTTTCTATGGAGTAAACCTTAGCGAGATTGCTGAAGGTTGGTATGAAGCAAAAAATCAGCCACCTGAAGGGACTTCTGGAGGATGGTACAGTTCAGATGTTTTATATCATGATGACCATGCTGCAATTGAGTTGAGTTCAAATACGCATAGAGAATGGATTATCAGCCCAAGGTTCTATGCTACTGAAAATACGAGATTAAGTTTTGATGCATCAATCACCCTTTTCCATGACGAGCCAAGAGAAGGTACTTTTGGTGGTGATGATGAATTTTCTTTAATGGTTTCTACTGATGGTGGAAATAATTTCGAAAAGCTCTATACTTTCTCAAATAGCTCTTCAAAAAAACTTGAGTATGAATTTAAGCGGTTTACCTTTAATCTAGATGATTATAGCGGCCAAAATATTCAGATTGGCTTTTTTGCTTCTGACGGCGCACAACAGGACGGAATGTGTGCAATTCACCTTGATGATATTGAAATTAAGAACCAGAAAGCACATGATGCTTATGCTGTAGATATTCTAGAGCCCACGGAAACTAGCTGTTTTTCTGCGGAACAATCAATTGTTGTTGAAGTGAAGAATGAAGGGTATGAGTCAGTTTCAAATATACCTCTTAAGCTTAAAGTTCGGGGCAATGCGATAGAAAATCTGTTTAATGTGGTAAATGGTCCTGTTGGGCCCAATGAGAAAGTTGAAAAGGAAATCGGAACTTTTGATATGTCATCATACGGGGAATATGATTTCACCTTAGTTACTGAATTAGAAAGTGACAGTTTCCCTCATAATAATGAATACATTGAAACTTACAAGAATGAAGAAATTCATTCTATGCCCCTGGAAAAACTGACTTTTTCTACAAGCTATGGGGATATCGGGAAATATTATGAAGGTTGGAGTGAAGCAAGGGGAGAAGGTTACCCTGAAGTAAAAATGAATACCGACTGGCAATCTGATGACTATAATGGAAAAAAAGGAGTAAGTGTATACTTCAGCAATGTATCTACGATTAATTGGCTTATCAGTCCTAAATTTGAACCCAATTCCGATACTAAGCTTTCTTTTGATTATGCCCTGGATCTGGAAGATGGTGTTTCAAACATGGGCAGTGACGATGAACTGAATATTATGATCACAACTGATTGTGGCAAATCATGGGAGAAATTGGATCAGATAACAAAGGATTCCGATGTCTCTGCAGAGTGGCAGGATTATGTTATAGATTTATCAGATTATGCTGGTGAAACTGTTCGCATTGCTTTTTATGCTTATACCGGTTCTAATAATGATTCTGAAACATATTTATTTTTCCTTGATAATATAGATATTAGAGAAATGTACACCAATGATGCGGGGGTTAAAGAAATAGTCTATCCAGGAGCTCCTGCAGAATTTTCCGATAATGAGACTGTTACAGCTCTTGTGAAAAATTATGGAACCAATGAGGCTGTTGATTTTGATATCGCGTATAAAATTAATGATAACGATCCCGTTGTTGAAACGATTACAAATCCTTTACCTGCAAAAGAGGAGTTTGAGTATACCTTTTCTCAAAATGTTGACCTGACTCAACAGGAGAATAACAAAATTAGTATATATACTCAAATGCAGGATGACGAAAATCCTGATAATGACGGCGTTTACGATAAACCACTTGAAACTGCCAGCTTTAATCCTGACACTGATGGAAACTTTATCACAAGCTTTGAGGACGACGAAGATCTTACCGGTTGGTTTGTTGTAAATAACAATAATGATGAAGCAGAATGGAATCTTGTGGAAGATCGTAATGATGCATATCATGGAGATTTTGCTTACGAGTATGATTCTAAGGGAATTACAACTCAGTCAGACGATTGGTTGTTTAGCCCGGGAATGGAATTAGAAGAAGGGGAAGACTATGTGGTTAGTTTTTACTTCAGCAATGTAGCAGCTAATTTCCCCGAAAAGATTAAGTTAGATCTTGCTACTGCACAGCGTCCCGATTCAGTAGCAAAGACACTTGTTGATTTGGGAGAGATTGATAACAATCAATACCTGAATGCTGAAGTTGAATTTACTGCAGATTCTACTGATATTTTCTATCTGGGTTGGCACGCTTACGGCGATCCTGATCAACTGGGAATGCATATCGATCAGATAAAGTTAAGGAAACGGTTTACGCATGACATACAGGTTTCCCATCTGCAAATACCAAGAAAGAAAGATTCTGCAACAGGACAGTTAGTGAATATAGATACCGCTAAAGTAACTGTTAATAATCTTGGTGATAACATTGCTGATTCATTTGCTGTAAATTTAGTTTATAACCAGGTAGATACTATAACGCAAGTGTTTTCAGAACAAAATCTTATCGCCGGAGATCAAAAAGAGGTAATTATCGATAATGGTCTTGATCTGCCTTATGATCAAACTTATGATTTTGAAGTATGGACAGATTATGCGGAAGATTTGAATACAAGTAACGATACATTCAGACTGAATGATTTTTACCTGAAGAATTACCAAACCAGTTTTGAAGCAAACGAAGATCTTACTGGCTGGAAAACTGTCGATGTAGCTGGCGATGGCTACTCCTGGGAAATTATCGATGATGATACAAAGGCCCATTCAGGCACAAATTGCTATCAATTACCTTCAAGTAGTTATGATCCGGATCTTACAGAAAATAATGACTGGCTGTTTTCTGAAGGATTTTATTTAGAGGAAGATAAATGTTATAATGTAGGTTTTTGGTACAATGCCTATTATTCAGAAGAAAAACTGGTTTTCCTGATGGGACAGAACCAGGATGTTTCAATGAATGACACAGTGATTGATTTTGGTATAATAGGAAATGGTTCTGGTGAGGAATGGAAGTATAAGGAAGTTGCTGTAAATGTTGAGGAAACAGGTGAGTATTTCTTTGGCTGGCATGCAAATGGCTCTATTGATGAATTATCCAGGTACCGTTTATTAGTAGATGATTTTGAACTGAGTGAAAGGTTCGATTTCCAGCCAGCAATTTCATTTACTTATAAAAAGCTGGATACCGAATACTACTTCCAAAGCGAAACAGAAAATGTTGAATGGTATAACTGGGATTTTGATGATGGCGCTTTTTCTGATAAACCAGAGGTATTCCATGATTTTGAAGAGGAAGGAACTTATGCTGTTGAATTACTCGGAGGTAACGCATGTGCCGAAACTTCAGAAACCCAAACAATTGAGCTATCATGCGAGGTTTCGTCTTCTTTCTCATATACTGTAGATAACAAGACAGTTAGCTTTGAAAACAACTCTGATGAAGCTTATGGCTACTATTGGGAATTTGGTGATGATTCAACTTCTACTGAAGAGAATCCCGAGCATACTTATGAGGAATTTGATGAATACACGGTTACTTTAAAAGCAATTGGAAGTTGTGGCAAGGCAATAAGCAATCAAACAATCACAATTGATGAAGATGAAACATCTGTGAATACCGGAATCAGTAAAGGTTCGCTTAAAGTATTCCCAAATCCGCTTCATGAACATTTGAACCTGGATGTTGACAGCAATCAGGAAATTGAATCTGTGATTGTTACAAATATGGCTGGTCAGGTTGTTATAAGAAAGAAAGACATTAATGCTGCTAGAACCACTGTTAGCTTTAATGAAATGAAAACCGGCAACTTCCTGGTGAAGGTTATTACTGCGAAAGGCAAAGTTTATACGGAAAAGGTTACAAAACAATAAAATAAATCTGCTTATCCGGGTGATATGCCCGGATAAGCCTAATTTTTAACTAAAAGTTTAATTTATGAGAACAAAAATTACTTACTTATTATCGATTGCTATCTTATTTGCAATGTTATCCGGACAATCTTTTGGACAGACATTGCTGGATGAAGATTTTAACTCCTACGAAGGAGATGCTCCCGACCCGGTTGGTTGGAACGAGCTGAACGGCGTTTCAGACTTAGCTGATTCCACAAGTGAATGGGATGTTGATTATTCCACTTACTATTCAGACACAGCTTCTGCTCTTGCAACTTTTTCCAGTTGGAATGGAGAACCGAAGGATTCATGGCTTGTCACTCCAACACTTGATTTAACTCAAAACGGTGGAGTAAACAGGCTGAGCTTTTATTACAAAGGAAACAGCGATATGCTGGGAGCTAATGATTCCATTTCGGTTATGATTTCTGTTGACGAAGGTTCAACCTTTGAACTCCTAAAAACAATTAAAGGCGAGATTCCTACAGTTTGGACCAATGAGATTATTGACCTGTCTGCCTGGGGTTCGTCTGCAACAGTGAAATTGGCTTTTTATTTCCATGATGATACGGAAGAAGATAAATACAATAAGTTTTTCCTCGATGATGTGAAGGTTGCAGCAAAGCCTGCTCATGATTTTTCCATTATTCCGGGCAATATAGATGAGCGCTCGCTTACGGATACAACAATATTTGCCGGAGAAAGTGTTAATTTCCACATGATGGTTGAAAATCTCGGAACTACCACGGAAAGTGCACCGATAAAATGGACGTGTGAGGCAGGTACGCCTGCTACCAATTCTGAAAGTACTTCGGAATTGGCAGATGGCGAAACAGAACATTACCAGTTTGCTAATACATGGACAGCACCAAATACGAATGGCACATATACACTTAAGATTTACACGGATCATGCAAGTGATGAATTCAGGGAAAATGATACAGCGATTGTTAATATTACTGTTTATGAGCCTTATCAGACTTTAAATGAAGATTTTGACGATGCTGCTGAATGGCCTTTCGCATGGAGAGCAATGCCGGAGGGCACAAACGACTTGAAAGTTGTAGATGATGATTACTACTCCAATAGTAATCCGAATAGTATTAAATTTAACAGTAGTGCCGAAGTTGGATATATGGCTTTTACCCCGGCTGTCGAATCATCCAGCGGGAAAAGTTACCGGCTTACAACAAACATTAGTGGGAATACCGGTGGTGAAATTATTGTTGGAACAATTTCAGACTTCATGGATACTACCACTTTTGTTCCGAAAGATACACTGGTAGTTCAGGAAAATTTTACATACCAGACTGATGAAATCATTTTTGATACACCGGGAATAAAACAATTTGCTTATAAGTACAACAATCCCGGAAAAGCTGTTTATCTTGATGATATTAGCTTTGATGAGGTTTCTCCTTATGCGGTTGATGTTGAGCTTTTGGGTTCGGCGATGGCGTTGGTTGAAGGTTCATCAGGGACTTATAATGTAAAATTAAGGAATAAAGGCTATAATGAGGAGACATTTGATTTGTCTGCATCTGGTGGATGGGATTATACTGTGTTAGATAAGGATAGTGAAACAGAAATTACAGATATAACGCTTGATTCTGATCAGGTGGATACCGTTTTGATTCAGGTTGAAGCTCCCTCAGGCGTTACAGATTCAACTTCTGATGAGATGACTTTTATTGCTGAATCGCAGCAAGACGGGAATGTCACTGATACGGTTTATACCAATACTTATGCTTATGAAGTTTTTACTGAATTAGATGAAGGTTTTGAGGAGGCCGTGGAAATTCCTTTTGCCTGGACTGCTCTGGACCCCGAAGAGGGCAATGTGAATGTCTATAGTTCCAGTTTTTCTGCTCATAACGGAGAGAATTATGTGAGTTTATCCAATGCAGAAACAGGAACATTGGTTGGACTCATGTCTCCGGCGATCGACCAGGCGAATCTTTACCAATTGAATTTTTATCATGATGAGTCCGGTACTTTGTTGGTTGGTAAAACCGATAATCCTTCTGATTTGTCAACGATTGATACGTTAGGTGAATTCACAGGAGGTTATAGCTATTCGGAAATAGAACTGACCTTCAGTGTAGATAATGATTATGCTTACCTGGTTTTTATTCATGAGGTAGACGGAGGCTATGATAAAGTGAACTTAGATGATATATCGCTGCAGAAAATGGACCCTTATGCGGTTAAAATTACGGATAGTGAAAATGGGACTTTCATTCCTGCCGGAATGAGCGCTTCATATTTTATAGAAATTAAAAACGCCGGCTATGAAGATGAAACATTTGATTTGAGCGCAAATGGAAGTTTCGGTTACTCTATTATGAATAAAGAGGAAACCTCAGAGATATCTTCTGTAACTATTCCTGCTCAGAGCACTGATAGCATTTATGTTCAGGCAGAAGTGCCGGCTGAGAACATTCAGGATGGGGAGAGCGATGAACTGGAGTTCGTTGTCGCTTCACAAAATGACGAAAGTGTTACCGACACCACATTTATAACCACAGAGGCATACAATCCTATAACATCGTTAGATGAAGGTTTTGAAGCTTCCTCTGATCTTCCTGATTATTGGAGTGGCTTAAAGTTTGCTGATTATTCAGATGTTGGGATTAACACCTATGGAGGTTATAACAGTGATCATTCTGCCAAAGTTTATGAATCAGGCAGCGCAGTAGGACATTCTTACCTGATATCTCCGGCAATCAGTAAAAAAGGCAAACGATATGAACTTAGCTTCTTTTCTAAATGCTATAGCACCGGAGATCATTTAATGGTCGGAAAGATGACCCAGCAAGGAGATACAAGCTCTTTTGAGGTAATTGATACGATAACAGTTAGTGATTCCTACACAAAAGACTCACTGGAGATTGAGCTGGAACAGGACGCTTTTATTGCTTTTGCTACTGTTACTAGTGGTAATACAGTGAATATTGACAGTGTACAACTTCACAAATTACCTGCAGTTTCCATTTATCCGGAAGATGGTTCTGTTAATATCGGTGTGGATTCATCAATTATTATGCAGTTTAATGTTCCGGTCAGGAATATGGATGGTTCTGAATTAACAAGTGAGAATGTCGATAGTTTGATTACGTTGAAAGAAGGTGGGGAAGAAGGAACAGAAGTTCCTTTTGATGCAACTATCAATAGTGAAAAGACCAGAATTACCGTCTCTCCGAATTCAGAACTTGCTAGCGAAACGCTTTATTATACTGCATTAGCAGATTCTGTAATTGAAGATACAAATGAAGTAGTTGTTCCTGGCGATCAGGCGTCGTTTACAACAGCGGACGTTATTCCTCCTCAGTTTGTCGGCGACTATCCGATAATCAACGATACACTTCAAAATGCTTTTGAGTTTACCGTTCAGCTGAATGAAACCGGTGATGTTTACTATATGCTTGTGCATGCAGATGCAGATGCTCCCTCTGTTCATCAGGTTATGGCCGGTGAAAATTACGGGGAGGTAGATGTTGTTGCCAGCAATATGATCTCTGTTGATGCTTCAAATACTGATTTTGCTGAAACTATTTCAAACCTGGAAATTAATACGGATTACGTACTTTATATGGTTGCTCAGGACAAAGCTGATCAGCCTAATATTCAGGAAACAGTAACTTCACTGCAGGTAACTACATTATCTGACCAGACTGCTCCCGCGTTTGTAGATGGTTACCCGGAAGTTTCTGATGTTACTGAATCATCTTTCAAGCTTTCTGCTCAGTTAAATGAAAAAGGTGTTGTATACTTTGTGGTAGTAGAGGATAACGCTGCTGAACCTACAAGCACAGAAGTGAAAGATGGTGCAGATTATGGTTCGGTAACTGTAGTTGAAAATGGAAATGCTGAAGTAAACGAAGACAGTACAACCATAACTATTGAAGTTTCCGGCCTTGATGCTAATACAGATTATGACATTTATGTCGTAGCTGAAGATGCAGCAGAAACTCCTAATTTACAAGAAAATCCTGTGATGGTTGAGGTTTCAACTGAAGGAGTTACGGGAATTGAAGATCGGGTAGAGGAGCAGGTAAATGTATATCCGAACCCTCTGAAGAGCATGTTGAAGGTTGAGAGTTCCAGGAAAATTTCCGGAATTAAGGTTTATGATGTCCTTGGAAATATACAGAAAGAAGTTATCCATGTAAATAAAAAATATGTTGAAATGAATTTTGAAGACATGGAGAGCGGGATCTATATAATTAAAATTACGGATGCAAACAGCAATAATGTAATTAAAAAGGTGCAAAAGCACTAAAAGTTTTTAGGTTTAGGTTAAAAATTAGAAAGCCCCTCTGATTATTTAGAGGGGTTTTTTATAATATTGTTTTTCATTTTTCAGAACCTTCCTGTAAACATCTAATTTATCCGGTGAACCTTTTCTTAGTAAAGAGAAAGGTATTTCATCGTAGAAGTTTAGTATATCAGCAAAATCAGCAGCATTTATTTTGTAAATCCGAACGACGACAACGATTAGCCTGTTGCCGGCAGTTTATTATTTTATTATCTTCTCCGTTTTAATTATTTGTCCATTCGAATCAATCAACATAATTATCAATAATCCGTTTTCATTCGATAAATCTATATGATAATTTTTCAAATTTAGTTTATCCTCAAAAACAGATTGACCCAAAGAGTTGATAATCTTAACCCTCCAATCTTTATTATCCGGGATGTTAACTATATGTAACTTGTTGAACACAGGATTCGGGTATATTTTGATGTTTTCTACTCTTAAGTCTGTATTTACTGATGAAATTACATTAATCGGATAACAATCTGAATAAGCTGGATTTAAATATTTTACTTCTTCATTTTCCTTGTAGCATACATGCTCCCAGTAACGGTATCCACATGTAGGGATGTCCGTTATATGTCCTAATAATCCATTTTTTATGCTTCCTATCCCTTCAACCCAATAATCAGGATTGTGGTACCCCCCGTGGTTATCAACTTTAAATCTTTTTCTATAGTTATCGCCGGTTTTTATTGAATCAATCTCTAAAATCTCCGAATAAAAAGTTAAACATCCACTTGTCATTTTATGTATGATAGTATCTCCAACTTTCTTAGAAAAATCATATAATAAAACTTCTTCATAATTTGGATGACCAAGGCAATCTTCACCAATATAATATACTTTCTTGCCAACCTCTCGAATGCCCCCTGCAGTTCTTATTTCAGGGTTGGCTGTATCTCCCGTTTCTATAATTAATTTTTGATAAGTAGTGTCGTTTATTATAGTATCTCCCTCGAAATAGTATCTTAATAAGGAAGTATCAACCGAAGTCTGGCACATTGAATTTTCCAGATAAACGTTCCATTGAGGCTTTTCTGAGACAAAGGAGTAATAATCCTGACCTTTAAGATTCGGGATAACCAGTAAAATTAGAATTGTTGAGATAATTAAATTTTTCATGGGGATGTTTTTTTAGTACTGGTCATAAATAGCCGGCAAATTAGCATAAAACTAATTACGTTTAAACTCCATTATCGTGATGTAAACGACAATTGTTTTTATTTCTGTATACTAAGATACAATTTCAAATTAAAACAATTCCATAGCTATCCAACAATTTATAAAGTAAATTTAAATGTAGCGATGTTTTTGTTAATCCGGCATGAACACGTACAGCTATATGCAAAGTGCGGAATTTACAGAGACGTGTTCTCACCGTGTCCGGCTGACGGATCGCGCATTAAAAAATTTGCTAAAGCCGATGACCTTAGGTGCTGGAATCCCACTAGCTATCGGAACGCCTGCCTGCCTGACAGAAGGCGGCATGGCGTATTTCAGTCTTTTGGCGTTTCGTTGTTTTTAACCAATTTTATTCGATAAAATCCTGTCAATTTGTTCATATCTTTGCTCAGAGCCACCACTCTTAAAATATATAACTTTTCCTTCAGGATTTAAAATCACGTATTGAGGATAAGACTGACCAAATATTTCAGCTGCTTTCTTATTGCCTAATGCATGGGTAAAATTAAATTCCTTTTTCTTCAGTAAATTTTCTACTTTCTCTTTTTTATCAAAAGCAATAGATAAGAATAATACATTAGATGTTTTATATTTTTCAACAAGTCCATTTAATTTTGGCATGCCGGCAATACAAGGTTTGCAACCTGTATTCCACCAATTTATCACAACATATTTGTCAGCCAATTCTTTTGTGTTTAATGTATCTTTATTCAATAATTCCAATTCTAATTCCGGGAAAGGTTTATTAATTTGTATTGGTAATGTCACCTCTGACAAACAAGCTTTTTTACTTTTCTTTCCATTACATAACCAAGTATAGATTATAGAGTTCTCTTTTGTATTATGAATTA
>CAYFRV010000011.1:0-26363 GCA_964345495.1 uncultured Bacteroidales bacterium
GTTGAGGTTTCAACTGAAGGAGTTACGGGAATTGAAGATCGGGTAGAGGAGCAGGGGTTTTTATTTAACGTAATTCTGAATGTGTATTGAAGTGTTTCACCTTGGATTTTGGTTTTTTATAATATTGTTTTTCATTTTTCAGAACCTTCCTGTAAACATCTAATTTATCCGGTGAACCTTTTCTTAGTAAAGAGAAAGGTATTTCATCGTAGAAGTTTAGTATATCAGCAAAATCAGCAGGATTTATTTTGTAAATCCGGACATTGGTCTGTGCGTATAAGCTAACTGTTGCCTCATAATCAATTAAAAGATCCAGAGAGCTCACAAAACTTGCTTCCCCAAATGTTTTTACCGCTAGATTGTTTATTTTAAGCAAAACTTCGCCGGAATAAACCACATAGTAATAGTTTGAAATATCAAGATTGTCAATGTTGACAATATTATCTCCTTTATTGAAAAATTGGGGGGTCGCTATGTCTGTAATGTTTTTCAATATTTCTCCGGGTATTGCAGAAAATTCATCTATTTTTTGGAAATACTTGATTATTTCAAATTTCAATAAAGGCATTTTATCCTCCTTGTCTATATTGTGTTTTTCAATGGCTTCTAAACTTTTGATGCCTACTATGTCCGTGAATTCATTTTCAAAAATTTCCTTGTTTTCACTATATGCATCTTTATTTATTGAGTGAACACTCAAGGCTGATAATTCAGCTATCATTGGATCCGGATTGACCATATTAGCAAGTAGTAGCGGCACGTCTTCGTTGTTATTAAATTTTGACAGTTCCATTATTGCACAGGCACGGGTCCACGGATTAATCCATTTATAGTCCCGCTGAATAAGGTCATAAAGTATTTCTCTTTTTGACATTTTTTCTGTAGTGAAAACAGTTTGCATTTTTTTTACTCTCTCAGTTTTTGACATAGGCCTTATTATCGGAAGAATCATAGGCTTTAATTCATCGGTGATTGTCAGGGAGGCTAATTCAAGGGCAAAAGCCGCTTTTTCATAATCCATCCCCCAAAGGTTTTCCCTGATCAGTTCAGTTGATGTAGGATTAAATAGTAGAGAAAGCAAATCAAATATGCTTTTATAATTATATTCTATTTCAATTTCCAATGCGTTCTTAAGAATATCAGAAGTGTTATTTTTTTCAAGGGATGTTAACATTGAGGTGTTCCAAACCAGGTGCCTGCATACTTCTTCTAACTCATGCCTTATAATTATTGCTTTTTTCCCGGGAAGCTTAAAACGGACTTTGCTAAGTGCCTCTAACGCTGCAGTTATGATATTTTGATTCGTGTAGTTGAGTTTTTTTAACAAAAACGCCACAGCTTTTTCATTGGCAATTTCTCCAAACAAACGAACAATTTTTAGTTGCACTTTTTCGCTTTGTCCGGTTTTATAAAAAGCATCATCCAGAGCTTGTAATGAATCCCCGTCTGTATAGAGAAGAGCTGAATACGCTGCATTGCTTAGCTCGGCAATTTCCATTTTCTCAGTTATTGATTTTATTATATCTTTTTCTTTAAACCCGGCTGCCGAGATAATAGCGTTTTTTGCCACCGGCAGTTCAGAATCTTTTACAAGTCTTTTTAATATACTATACTGCTGTTCTTTGGGTGCAAACTTCGCGAGAATGCTCCCTTTTACACGTTCTATCTCACTTTTTGAAATTGAAAGCTGGTGGATATAATAATCTTTTCGCATTTTGGTATTAATCGCTTCAAATCTGCTCAGCAGTTGCTCTATTTTATCACGGTTAGGAGATGAGGGGAAAAATTTAGTTTTAGATATTTCTGACATCTGATCATAGGTTTCAAGTATATAAAATCGGATAGCGCTGATTATTCCTGCTCTTTGGACCAGTGGTTCTTCAGATGCGGCCAGCTTTTTTAAAACATCTGTTGCTTTAACAGGATTGATAATATTCAGCAAATTGATTATTCGCACGATTTTTATGCATGTGTAATCTTTTATGTTTTGTGTTATAGTGTTTATAAAAGACTTTTGTATGTTTATATTATTTCCCTTTATATCCAATTTACTATGCAGGGCATTTTTATAATTGCTGTAAAGTAAAAATCTGTTTAACAGAATTAATATGACTGTCACTATGGTAGAAAGAACCACATATCCACTGTTATTTATGAGATTGTGTTTTGGTAAAGTGTGATTTAGAACCAATGAGGCAAGGCCTGTTCCTATTATAAATCCCCAAAAACAGCTTTTTATGTAAAAGTCATTTTGATTTTGTCTTTTTAGAGGAAGATATAAAGTATTTATAACAGGTAATAGTAGGTTAATAAAAGCAAAATGGCTTAAAATAAGAAACACAGTAGCCATTATAGGTAAAAAGAAAAACAGTTCATCCCCTTCCGTAACTTTAAAATAGAATGTATTGATTAAGAAAATAATTCCAAACAGAAACACAACAAGTGGCATGAGGATGAGATGTATATTGATACTTAAATTGTAAAAGGCCTTCTCTTTTAGAAATAGTTCATACAAAATGCTAAGCATGGAAAATATAATAACAGCAATAGAAATTATTTTTGACAATTCGATGGCTGAGTCATATTTGATTATACTAACTTTAATAAAAAGGCTGTATACACAAACAAGAGCAACAGCTGTCAATGCTGTAGATACCAATATGCTTGTGAAATATTTTGTTTTCAGTAATTTAAAAATATTTTGTTTTGCCTTAATTTCCTGCAGGTTATCAAGTATAGCATCTGCTTGTTCATTCTTTTTTAAGAGAGATGAAATGAAAAAATAGCTTGATAATATTGTAAAACAGGAGAAACATAGGATAAGCCTGTAGTTGAAAATGTCATTCTGGAATAACTTAGAAACAATTATTAACGATATTCCGGTAAAAAAAAGAGCAATATGGCTCGCAAGATTTGATGACTTTTCCACCTTTTTTTCTTCATCCCCACCCAATCTTACATGTAATCCTTTTATAATTAAAAGGATTAAAAAGTTTAATGAAATGTTAAAACCCATCAGAATTCCCTTGGTGTTTTCTGAAATATTAAACCTTGATAGATAGAAATAAAACCCTAAGACACACATCAACAGAAAATATGTATATAATATTGATATGCCGAAACGGTAAGCTCTTTGGAGATAATTAAACAGTGTGACAATCAGAAATCCGATGATACTTGTGTACCCAATGATCTTTGTAATGTCATGCAAGGAGTGGTTGGTTTCAAAAAACTGGGAAGAAAGCTGAATATCAACAGCGGCCTTTCCCGTGATTAATAAAAAGATGGTAAAATACAATTTTAAATGACTCGCTTTCATGTTGATTTTTGTTTTGTTTCGTTTATGCTTTTGCGTTTTATGAATTTAATCATGGAAATATCTGTATCTTTTGAAGTTTTCAGATAATCTTAGTCGCTATCGGAGATAAGAATAATTCGTGAATTATTTGGGATGATATATCAGAATATTTTTTCAAATATTTTTATTTTATTCTGTTTTACCTTTGGCTTTTCGGGCAATTCTTTTTTAGCCTCTTCCTTGAGTTCATCTGCTGCTAATTTACTACTGAAGATACCTTTATTGTAAAAAGGATATTCAAGCAAAAGTAAACCTCTCATTACTCTACGTCCGTAACGGTTAAATTTATAATAACCATAAATATCCATATCAAAAACTTTTCTCTTTCTTTTTACAAACTTTGTGTATCCAAGTGAAAAGCAGCGAGATAGTCCCTCGGCAAAATGCCTTGAGGGATATTCAATTTCTTTATCTTTAATTGGTGGTTTTATTTGCATAAAGGATAAATTGTTGTCTTTCTTAACAAAAAGAAACCAATGATACCGGTATTTAAAAGCATAAACATCGTATGGTTCACAACGTTGAGTTGTTCCGTAATATCCGACATGCATGTTTTTAAAATTTTTAAGGTTTTTTAGTATAACAGAATCACTTTCATAGGATAGCGTCCCTGGGGTATCTTCCTGGCTTAGAATATTTTCCGTGATTGATGTGATGATAAAAAAAATTATAAGAGGTTTTGTAAAGTATTTCATTAGATTATCGTTTTATAGTTATTTCGCTTATTTTAACAAATGTTTGTTTGCACTTTATAAGTGTTATAGAATTTATAGGTTACTTAAATGAAGTTTTTTAACATCATATAAACTAATGCAAAAATGTTGTTGTTTCGAATTTATCGAATTCTCATGGTTTTTTCCATAGGCTTTTATCTGCTTATTGTGGATGAAGAGTTTTTTAAAATTAATTGAAAATTAAATTGCAAATATTTTATGGAAAAAGTTAAAAAACAAGAAAAGTTAAAAAAAAATGTTTGTTTTGATTTGATTTATGGATGTAAAAGGCTTCAGGTAATACATACCGTTAAAAGTAAATGATTAATTGTTTGATTTTGTGCATATAGGCGTGTTCTCTAAGAAAAAAACATGAAAAATTTCATAAAACATTTGTACAGTTAAAATTTTATTGCTTTTTTTATGCCCTGTTTTAAAAGTCAAAAACTTCTTAAAGGTTACATTATTTTAGATTTTATATTGCCATGAGGAGATATATCGCATTGTTTATACTTTTCTTAGGATTTGTAGAAGTACATGCCCAACAAAGTATAATTGAAGAGATTAATACTAATTTATCAGGAGGTATTGATACTGCAGGGGGATCTGAGGATAAATCATCACATGATACTATAAAAATTACGGGTAACGGTTCGAAAAATAACGTGGTTGATTCAGTGCGCCAAAAAGGGAAAAAACTTGAAGATTCATTGAATAACCCTGTAAATGAAAATAGGTTAATGATTCGGGATACACAGCGTTTTAAAGAAAGAATGACAGGTGTTAAAGATCCCGGGATATCACAAAAGATGCAGTCTGAGACAGATTGGTCAAAGCAAATGAAAATAAACAATTATCTTCCATACGACAAGGAACATATGCTGGATACAGCTTACGAGGTCTTCGGTTGGCATCCTTATTGGTGTGGAGATGCTTATAAAAGTTATAACTTTACACTCCTTTCTATGGTATCTTATTTTTCTTATGAAGTTGATCCGGAGACAGGATTTTACTCTTCTATTCATAATTGGAGAGAGACGGCTTTGATAGATTCAGCCAAAAAGTATGACAGCAAAGTATTGTTAACTATTTCTAACTTTGGAGAACAAAATAATCGGAAATTACTGAAATCTACTGAAGCAAAAAAGAACTTGATTGCCACGACTATTACTTTGATTAGAGAAAGAGAGGCTGATGGATTAACTGTTGATTTTGAGAATGTTGCTAAAAGCGAGAAAGATTTATATATCAATTTCATCATTGATCTTGCAACAAACATGAGAGAAGCAGATGATGATTATATCTTAACTGTTGCAATTCCTGCAGTTGACTTTGAAAAAGTTTATGCATTTGAGGAGATTAATAAATATGTCGATTATTATATAATGATGGGTTATGAATATCATGGAGAAAACAGTAAAGTTGCAGGTCCGGTTGCTCCTCTGAATAACGGTAGTAAATGGAAAGGGTTTAATCTTTCAGGTTCTGTTGATGAATACCTGGCAAATGGAATTCCGCCCAAAAAATTTTTGATGGGTATTCCTTATTATGGTGCTGAGTGGATTACACATGACCTTAAATTCCCATCAGCTGCAAAAGAGTTTATAAAATATCATTCCTATAGACAAGCCCGGAGACTTACAGGTGAAAATGGTGGAAAAATGGATAATGATAGCCGCAGTAAATTTCATGCATACAGTGATATGTCTTACAATTACAGACAAATATGGTACGAAGATTCATCAACACTGGCGGCAAAATATGATTGGGTCAAAGACAGTAAAATCGGAGGTATAGGCATCTGGGCGCTTGGTTATGATAATGGACATAATGAATTGTGGAAACTTCTTGCCAATAAGTTTGCTTATAGTGATGAAAACAAGAAAAAAATTCAGCGAAGTCGAAATCGAATATCATTCAGAAGAATTAAGTCTTACGTTAAAAGATTTGTAAAAAATCCAATGGCTGTAATTAAACGTCCACGTTCATTCTTACGGCTTTTTGGCGTTTTTACAGGTATAAGCGTTGCGGGGTTTTTTATTATTTTCAGGTATAGCAGGAAGTTTAAAAGATTATTCAGACTCGCACTGAAGGGTGGTATATCTGCTGTTGTTTTACTTACAATAGCTTCTGTATTTATATTTTTGAGATACTTTGAATTAAGAGAAATATTATTTTTAATTGGAGGTTTCATTCTTGGTGGACTTTTATTCCTTTTTTTCAGCAGAAAATATATTAGTGAAAAAGATTTACCCTAAAATGTATAATAATGATAAGTAATGTATTATCGGTTATTGCTGATAAATTAAACGATAGTTTGAGTAACAGATTTTCCCAACAAGGTGAATTGGTGATTTTATCATCATTAAATGATTTAGAGAAGGAAAATAATACTGAGTTGCAGAATAAACTACTACTTACTGTGGCTAATATTGAGCAAGAAAGAACTTCTCATGTTTCAAGAACGGCAAAAAAACCAATAAGTGTGTACCTGTATCTTTTATTATCTTCTAATTTTCAACAAGGTAATTATCACGAGGGATTAAAATTGCTTTCAGCAGCAATCAGTTTTTTCCAATATACAGCTACTTTAAATCATCAGAATACACCTGATTTAGGAAATTCAATTGAAAAGCTGGTATTTGAAATGGTAAATCTGAATATACAAGAATTGAGTCAAATCTGGGGCATGCATGGAGGTAAATACTTGCCTTCAATTTTATATAAAATTAGAATGGTAACAATCAGTGAGGATATTGTTGAAGGTGCATTTGATGTTGTCGGCGTTGGATCAAATGTTTCCTGACATGAAATTTTTTAAATGTAATTTTTTGTAAATGATAAATCTTAAGTTTCAATATAAACCGTTGTTTATTATCAAATTAGCTCATGCCTATTTTGGTAACGGGTTAGCTGAAGGTTTTCAAATAATTCCTACACATCGTACATTTCAGTTACTTGAAAGCATGGGGATGTTGTTGAGACAAAAGGAAGGAGAATTACATATTTTATGTGATGTTTCAAGAAAAGAAATGTTATATCAAAGATTGGTGCAGGCCGGAAATGCAGAATCTAAGTTTTCTTTCTTATTATTCACAAATAACCCTTGTTTTACAAATATTACTGATATTCCAACAGACAAGAAAGAGAAAACCTTTTATTTCTCAAATAAACATACGGGCGTTGAAAATAATATTTCACTTCATAAGAATGAGTTTGTGGGTGCTAAGGATCTTTATAATACAGAACCGCAAGTTTTAGAACACACTGGTGTAAATACGGATTATAAAATAGCTTTGGAAAATGGCGATGCAGAAGTTGATATGCCAATAGTTGAAATAGAACAAGGGTTTCAAATTGATACAGGCAGATTACTGGAAGGCCATTACAAAGTCTTTGAAAATGATAGTGAGTTATCATCATTTATAAATTTTGGAGAAAGAATAAAAGGAACCCCTTTGGGTTTTATAGATTTATTTTTCCATTCACCATTAAAACAAAAATTATTAACTGAGCTTGCGAATGATGAGATGTCAAGTTATCTCTATCATATAAATTTCGATGCAAGATCTGTGTTTTGGAAGTTTATGGTTGTTCCTGCCTATTTAAAGCGTGTTAAAAAGTTGAACGTTAAATGTAAGAAAGGAAATATAACTTTCAAATTATTGGGGGAAGAACTCATTAAAGATAAAAAAGTAATAGCATTCATTTCCGAAAAACCAGTGAAGTTCAGCAAATATTACAATTATGAAATTCAACTGGAGAAGCTCGAAGGGGAGAATGGAAGAAAAACATTAATTAAGAAATTATCCTATGCACCGTTTGACATTTTAATGCCCGGAGATGGAAAGCATTATATATCAGAAATATATGTATATGTTTAGCTAATAAGCATCATGACAGTATGGGCAAGGTAAACAGAATAACAGACGAAATAAATTACTTGTGAATAAATACTTATGTATTACAGTTGTATAAAAAAATTAATTATTAACACTTTATATTTTTTTGTTTTATTTATTAATATATAATATCATTTTTTTATGGCACAAACATTAGCAACACCAGGGGTTTATATTGAAGAAAGGAATTCTTTCCCTAATTCAGTAGCAGCAATCCCCACTGCCGTTCCTGCTTTTGTAGGTTATACGGAGAAAGTAGTCAAAGATGGCGAATCTTTGGTTCATAAACCTGTAAGAATTTCTTCTTTTGCAGAATTTCTGTCAATTTTCGGAGAAGGTTTTAAAACCGGTTTTAGAATTGAAGAGATTGAAGATCCATCTAAAGGTTACGATTTCTCAATAGATGGAAAAAACTACACCATTAAACAAGATAGTGATGCCAGGTTCCTGCTTTTTGACGGTATCAGAATGTTTTTTGACAATGGTGGAAGTGCTTGTTATATCGTCTCAGCAGGATCTTATACATCCACAGTAAAAGAAACTACTTCAAAAGCTTCGGGTAGTGCAGTAAAAGATGATAAAACAGGCAAAGAGAACGCTGCATCAAGTTCAAAAACGGTAACAAAAGAAACTGTTAAAGTTAATGAGATTTCAAAAAAAGCTTTATCAGATGGAATTAAAGCTTTGGTAGCGGAAGAGGAGCCTACAATGTTAGTAATTCCTGAAGCTGTCATGCTTGGTGAAGGCGATTGCTTTTCTTTACAACAGGAGATGCTTGTTCATTGTGGTTTTAAAATGAAAAACCGCTTTGCATTACTTGATGTATATAACGGTTTTAAATCAAGAACTCATGACAAAAATGATGTGATAACCAGGTTTAGGGAAGGAATAGGTTCTAATTTTCTGGCATTTAGTGCAGCTTATTATCCTTATGTTAATTCTGCTATTGTGCAGAAAGAGGAAGTCGACGTAAAAAACATCGTTAACGTTGAAATGCTTAATAACTTGCTATCAAAAGAAGCGGATTTGATTTATGATAACGCAAAAAAAGCAGATGAAGCTAAAAATGAGATTAAAAAGTTGCTTGACGACAAAGTTGATATTGAATCTTTAACCCAAACAATCAATGCGATCAGTCCTGCATTCAAAAAAATAATGACTGCTGTACTTAAGAAATTAAATGTTTTGCCCCCTAGCGCAGCAATGGCAGGAGCTTTAAGCATGGTTGATAATTCACGTGGAGTATGGAAGGCCCCGGCTAATTTAAGTCTGGCTTCTGTTGTTTCTCCAGTATTGAATTTAACTGGTGAAGATCAGGAAGACCTTAATGTTACTGTTTCCGGAAAGTCAATAAATGCCATCCGTTCTTTTGTTGGAAAAGGTACATTGGTTTGGGGCGCCAGAACACTCGACGGTAATAGTCAGGACTGGAGATATATTAACGTTCGCCGGACAATGATTTTTATTGAGCAATCGGTTAAGGCAGCTGCCAAAGCTTATGTTTATGAACCCAATAATTCAGGAACATGGTCACTGGTTAGAAGTATGATTTCTTCTTTCCTGACAACAGTTTGGAAACAAGGCGGATTGGCTGGTTTAACAACCGCTGATGCTTTTGATGTTGAAGTGGGTCTTGGTTCAACGATGACCTCTAATGACGTGCTTGATGGCATTATGAATATTACTGTAAAAGTTGCTATAACACGTCCCGCTGAGTTTATTGTTATTACTTTCCAGCAGAAAATGCAACAATCATAATATGAAAATTTATCAAAATCATTAATAATTTTAAAACATAATAATTATGGCTGAAGAAATGTGGCCCGTTCCAAAGTTTCATTTTAAAGTAGAGATGGGCGATACAGATATCGGATTTCAGGAAGTAACAGGTCTTGAAATGGAAACAGAGTTTATTGAATATAGAGCTGGAGATGATCCTACTTATATTAAGCAAAGAATACCAGGTTTGAAAAAACATGGAAATATTACTTTGAAGAAAGGAGTTTATGCAGGTGATTCATCATTCTGGGAATGGTTTAAAGATGTTCAGACTGACCCGGAGCGCCGCGAAGAAGTTATTATACAGTTGTTGGATGAAGAAGAATCGCCAGTAGTTACATGGAGGGTTACAAATGCTTTCCCGACAAAAGTATCAGGTCCCGATTTGAAATCCGATGCAAATGAAATAGCTATTGAGTCCATTGAACTTGCTCATGAGGGTTTTGAAGTTGAATATGAATAATTTTAAGGTTAGAATTCTGATTTAGAGTGGTATCCGGAGAACTATAAATCGTTCTCCGGGTATTCATTTTTTTAAACTTTCATATCATAATGTCTTATGTTAATCAATTATAGCGATAACCAGAATGGTCCGGCTGTAGGGTTTAGATATAATTTGAACATTCTCGGAAAAACGAATTCCGATGAAGCCGGGTTTTCTGAAATATCAGGATTGTCAGCAGAATTAGAGACTGAACCTTTCAATGCAGGGGGAGAAAATTATCTTGTCTATCATTTGCCTAAACAAATAAAAACGACACCCCTTGTGCTAAAAAGAGGGTTGTTTAATTTGGGTTCAGAAATTATAGATTGGGTAAAAGAAACGGTAAATAAGGGATTTCCCGAAAAAATACAAACTGAAGATATTGTTATTCAATTAATGAATGAAAAGAATGAACCTATTATTACATGGACCATATACAATTCATATCCAACAAAATGGGAATTAAGCGGGTTCAATGCAATGCAAAATAAGTTGGCAATTGAGACCATTACATTTAACTATACGAATTTTGAAATTGAATTTAATTAACATGGCAATAGAAATTAAAGAATTAAAAGTGAAGTTTAATGTTACTCAAACACAGGATAAAAGTACAAATAATGGAGCTGCTAGAATGAATGAGGCAACATACAAAAGATTAGTGAAAGATTGTACTGAAAATGTATTGAAAAAATTGAAACGAGAAATTGAACGTTAAAACACTAATTATTTTATGAGTTATCTGACAATTGTTGGCTACAAAGCAGGTAAAACGGGTGCTAAGGAAGTGGGAAGTACATTTGTAGCCCAGGTGAATCCCGCTACAATTCAGACAAAATATACAGTTAATTATAACAATGAGGATGAAAATGGAGAGGGTGCGGTAATACCTGAACAAAAATTCATTGGCTGCAATTCACAACAAGTCAGTTTTGAGCTACTTCTTGACGGTACGGGTGCTTTGCCGGATAACCATGCAACAATGGTGAGGGTTAAGGATCAAGTCGAGCTTTTTAAGAAAACTTGTTATTACTACATTGGTGATGTGCATGAGCCACCCTATGTAACAATACATTGGAGAGATACTTCCTTTTTTAAGTATAATAATCAGGTGTTTTATGGACGAATAAAAAATTTTGAAGTTAATTATACTTTATTTTCATCAGAGGGAGTTCCTCTTAGAGCAAAGATCAATGCAGCTTTTATCGGAACTGTAGATTCACTGACCGAATCTATCATGAAAGATAATCAATCTCCGGATCTTACTCATGTCGTCACTTTTAAAGCAGGCGATAACCTCCCCATGCTTTGTGAGAGAATCTACGGAAGGCGCCAAATGTTTCATGAAGTTGCAAAAGTGAATAATCTAATAAGCTTTAGAGATATTAAACCGGGAACAGAACTTGTGTTTCCGCCAATAAAATAGTATTCTATGTCGGTAAATTTGAAAAATATTGTAAAAAGCCCGGTGACATTTAAAATATTTTGTAATGGCAGAGAAATTCCTGGGAGTTACCGTATTGTTTCATTGTCAGTGCTAAAGGAGGTGAATAGAGTGGGTTCTGCTTTTATACAGGTTGTTGATGGTGGTTTTTCTGATAATGAAGGCTATGAAGTGAGTGATTCTGGTGACTTTAATCCTGGATCTGTTATACGAATTGATGTTGGTTATGCTTCTGAAGAAGAAACCGTTTTTAAAGGTTTAGTTATTAAGCATGGCCTTAAAATATCTCAGGGAAGCTTTCTGCTGGAAATAGAATGTAAGGATGAAGCGATCAAAACTACAGTGGGCAGAAAAAATAAAATATTTACAGCCAAACCGGATAGCGATGTTATATCTGAGATTTTAGGTGAATATTCCGGAATGTCTGTAAGCGTTGAAGCTACAAGCTATGAGCATCCTGAGTTGTTACAAAATTATATTACCGATTGGGATTTTGTCAATCAGCGTGCAGAGGTTAATGGCATGATATTGATAAATTCTGATGGAGAAATAGATGTTAAAAAACCGGAAACATCTTCATCGGTTCTTGATTTAGCTCCTGATAATGGAGTTATCTCATTTGATGCCTATATTGATGCAAAAGATGTACTTAATACTGTTAAAGGGGTTTCGTGGGATATGGATAATCAGGAAATTGTGGAAGCCGGTTCTTCTGCTCCCAATCCCAATAAGGCAGGCAATCAATCTTCCTCAGATCTGGCGGATGTAATAGGTTTGGATGAGTATCTTTTGAGCACAAGTGCTAATATTCCTATGGAAGTTCTGACAGAGTGGGCTTCTGCCAGGCATGCTAAATCTGAATGGTCAAAAGTCCGGGGAAAAATTACGATTAAAGGATACAATAATATTTTGCCGGGTGATACTGTTAATCTGCAAGGCTTTACTGAGCAGTTCAATGGTTTAGTTTTAGTATCTGCCATAGAACATATTATTGAAGGCGGTGAATATCATACAATTTTGGGGCTTGGGCTTTCGCCTGATTGGTTTACAGAGGGAAAGCCGGATATTTTCGCTCCCCCGGCTTCAGGTTTAATTCCACCGATAAATGGGTTGCATATTGGAATAGTAGATCAAATACATGAAGATGAAAACGGACAGTACAGAATCAAAGTTTCTATTCCTTCATTGCAGTCAGAAACGTTAACGTTATGGGCCAGGTTAACTTCTTTGTATGCCACAGAGGAAGCCGGTATCTTCTTTTATCCGGAAATCGGCGATGAAGTTATCGTAGGTTTTATAAATCAGGATCCACAAAGTCCTGTGGTGTTGGGAGCAGTACATAATAAATCAAATGTACCTCCCGAAGTCCCGGCAGAAGAAAATTATATTAAATCTATAGTGACAAAGGAGAAGCTTAAAATTTCCTTTGATGAAGAAAATAAAGTTATAACAATAGAAACACCAGAAGAAAATACAATCACCCTGGATGATAATGAAGGAATTATAAGTATCAAAGATATGAATGATAATAGTGTAGAAATGTCTTCAGATGGAGTAAACCTTGAAAGTGCAGGAGATATAACGATTAATGCTCAGGGAAATCTTGAGTTATCTTCTCAGGGTGATATTTCTCTTAGTGCTACCGGCGATGTAGGTGTGGAGGGCGTAAATATTGAAAATAAAGGGCAAGCTATGTTTGCGGCAGAAGGTGCGAATTGTGAAATAAATGGCTCTGCTCAAACAGTGATAAAGGGTGGTATTGTAATGATAAACTAGTTTGGTTTATAATAATTTTAGAAATATTGTATTATGTCATCAGCAGCAAGAGTAGGAGATATGCATACATGCCCAATGGTTACGCCGGGTACTCCACCTGTTCCTCATGTAGGAGGTGCGATTTTACCTCCGGGTGAACCAACTGTTTTAATTGGAGGAATGCCGGCAGCAAGGCTGGGAGATATGGCAACATGTGTCGGCCCCCCGGATTCAATTGTAAAAGGTTCAACCACTGTATTGATTGGTGGACAGCCTGCTGCAAGAATGGGAGATTCAACGGCACACGGAGGTTCTGTTGTTGTCGGTTGTCCTACCGTAATTGTCGGCGACTAATTTAAAGAAAGCAATGTTGTTAATTAAATAGTTAAAAATGAATCATAAAAGAACTTTTTTAGGAATTGGATGGAAATTTCCACCAGAGTTTGATAAAAAATCTAAAAGCGTAACACTTGTTTCTGAAGAACAAGATATTCGCGAGAGTTTGTTCATTCTTTTGTCTACCGCTCCGGGTGAAAGAGTTATGCAGCCTGAGTATGGCTGTGACCTTTCAATACTGAATTTTGAATCAATACACGAAGGTCTGGTGAATCAGGCGAAAGAAATTATTCATAGTGCTGTTCTGCATTTTGAACCAAGAATTTTTTTGGATGAGGTTTTTGTGTTGACAGAAAATTTTCATGAAGGTATTCTGGAGCTTTCTCTTGATTATAGAATTCGCAAGACCAATAAAAGGAATAATATTGTTTATCCATATTATTTATTAGAAGGAACCGAAGTTTCAAATATGCCGGAACGTTACTGACAAAAATTTTAACCAATAAAAAAGGTTATAACTGAATTATGCATCAAAAGGAAAATATGAATTATTTTAACTTTACGGGTTGCAGCCAAAAAGGTAGATTTTCAAAGGAACTGGAACCGGATTATATAAGTCTTGATGAACACAGTTTTATTGATAATCTTGTATATTCTTTCGGTTTATCTAAGCTTATCAATTATTACAACCTGGAAAATAAGCCCGAAGGCGATTGGTCTGATTTTTTAAGAGACGAAGCTGTTATTCTGGCAGCAATTTCCTATATAAAGCCTGCTGAGCTGGAACAAAAATTTAAAAAATTTGTGAATCGCGCTGTAACCTTTAATAAACTTGAAAAAAAGAAGAAATACTTAAAAGAGTCTTTCATAGAAATCTATCAGATTGCCCAAAAAATTGATACCTGGTATAAAAATCTTAAGGATGTTGAAGATTTTCAGCAAGAAGAGGTTGAATTTAGAAACGAAATTTCAAACATAATCGAAAATAAACTTTCAGGGGCTTTTAAAAAATTCAAAGCTTTCACCCTGGCGGCATCTTCTGAAAATACGGTTCATTTAACGCTTGATTTTGATTTTGACTGTTTTAGTTTTATTTGGGAGTTGTCGGAAGTGAAGCCTTCAGCTATTATTTACCAGGGCAAAACAATTCATGAAAAAGTTAGTTCTTCAGCAGATGGGCTTCAAAGCATTTTTCAGATATTTTATGAAGCTGTAATAAATTTAAGGCAAAAAGCACTTCGGAACCTGGAGGTTTCTTTAGATACTGATAATCATTATCCCGAAACTGCTCTTTTGCTGGCTTTTTTAAAGCTTTATGAGTATCCGCAGGGTAAATTGAATCAGCTTACTTCAAAATACTTAAATTATTATTATAGGAATATCCTAAAGCAATCTGAGCGGAGTGCAGTGAATGACAGGGCTTATTTAAGCTTCGTTCTTGATAAAGAAGCTCAGGAAGCTGTCATTCCCAAAGGAGCAAAATTTATTGCCGGAACAGATAAAGATAAAAATGATGTTTATTATTCCTGCGATGAAGAGGTTGTAGTAAATAAGGCCAAACTTAGCAAATTGGTTAATGTATTTATTGCTAAAAGAAATTTTAGTGCAGATGGAGAAAATCTGAACAGAGTAAATAATATATACCGGTCTGAAATACCAGTAATTAATTGGTCGGAGAAGCCCGAGCTTTATAAGCGTAAGGTTTATGCAACTTTTGGAGAAGACCAGGAAGGAAAAGGCCAGAATGATTTTACTATGGAGTATGCACCTATCGGATTGGCTGTTTCTTCTCCTGCTTTGATGCTGGCAGAAGGGAAACGAGAACTTACACTTCGGTTACAGTTTAAAAACGAAGCTTACAAAAACCTGGAGAAGAGAATTAAAAATATAGGAAAAGAGTTAAACTGTTCATTCAAAGAGGCTGTTGCCAAAAGTATACTCAACTCATTGATTGTTAAAATTACTACCGCCAAGGGTTGGCTGCAGGTTAAGAATAATATTGTTACAATCGAAAAATCAACCAAGAGCCTTATTATTAAATTTGACATCTTAGCTTCAGAGCCGGAAATTGTTCCGGTAGATAAAGATTTGCATAAAGAAAGAATAAAATCGTCCTATCCTTTAATAAAGCTTTTGTTAAACAATCAGTCATACGTGTTTCCATATTCCCTTTTTAATCAGGCTGAGATCGAGCAGGTTATTATTCATACAAAAGTAAACGGAATAAGAAATCTGTTGCTTCAAAATAACATGGGAGCTGTAAATCCAGCTTCGCCCTTTTATCCTTTTGGTCCTTTGCCTAAAGTAGGCTCATTTTTAATTGTCGGAAATAATGAGATCTTTCAGAAACAACTGGATGATCTAAAGGTTCATTTGGAATGGTTTGACTTGCCTCATGAGGAGCATGGTTTTAAAGATTATTACAAGGATTATAAAATGAATGTAGATAATGCTTCTTACGAGGTTTCTGTTTCTGTCCTGGATGAAGGGAGATGGGTGCCTGAAAATCAGGAAGAAAAACAAAAGCTTAAACTTTTTCGAACGAAAGATAACCCTAATAATTCTGTCCCTTCAGTGAAAGCTGGTTTAGCTTCTAAAACAATTTTCGATAATATTGATATGAATTTGATATATCAACCCCCGAATTACAAGGATATTAACAATAACCCAAATTATAACTCGATGTCAAAAAGGGGGTTTTTGAAATTGGAAATGACTTCACCAATACATGCTTTTGGGCATGATGTTTATCCGGCTTTGGTTTCGGATATCACCTTAGAGAATTCGAAATCGGGGTTTTTAAAAGGGAAAACAAAAAAGGAATTACCAAAACAGGCTTTTACTCCGCAGGTAAAAAGTATTTCTGTTGATTATGAGAGCACTACGAAAATATCAATGAAAGAGAATTTTCGTGCAAGTGAGGAGAATCTGAACAATGATTCACTTTATCATTTGCATCCATTCGGATACGAAAAGATGTTTCCGAATAAATCAGTTAAACAAATATACATGGTTCCGGAATATGATGCCCAGGGTGAGCTATATCTTGGATTAGAAGAAATAAATCCCCCACAGGTAATTTCTCTTTTGTTTGAAATGCTCGATGAATTTAATATATCTTCAGAAGAAGAACCGCCTGTTATTGAATGGTCATATTTGGCAGATAACCGCTGGCATTCACTTAAACCTTCCAGTATTTTGAGAGATGATACAAATAATTTCCTGAAAACCGGAATTATAATTATTGATTTACCAGAAAATATAAATAGGAACAATACCCTTTTTAATGATCAGTTCTATTGGTTGAAGGTTAGCGTAAAAGCTAATATTGAAGTAGCGTCAAGAAATCTGAGTGTGGCTTCGCAGGTTGCTACAGCAACTCTCATAGGTAACGAACAAATCTATCATTCAGAATACCTGGACAAGCCTTTACCTCGTTATAGCATTCAACGTCCGGTAAAAAATATTCCGGGAGTGAGAACTGTACTTCAGCCTTTGCCAACTTTTGGAGGTCTTTCTCATGAAAAGGGAAAAGCCTTTCAGGCAAGAATAAGCGAAAGACTAAAACACAGAAAAAGGGCTGTTGCCACTTGGGATTTTGAGCGACTGGTTTTAGATCAGTACCCACAGATAGAAAAGGCGGTTTGTTTACCTAATATGACAAGCAATAACCTTAAGGCTCCTGGAAATGTTCTTCTGGTTGTCAGTCCTTTTGCAAGTTCTGTTTTAAATTCAAAAGAGCCGAAGGTAAGTAGCGAACTTCTTTTTGACATTAAGTCTTTTGTAAAAAAATATAGCTCACCATTTACGCAGATTGAAGTACGCAACCCTAGTTACGAAAGAATTAGGATTATTTGTGCGGTTAAATTTATCGGCAGTCAGAATCAGGGTTATTTTATTCAAAAACTTAACGAAGATATCAATGATTATCTTACTGGAAATATAGGAAATATGGCTATTGGTCATCAAATGGATAAAATAATTTATTGTTCTGATGTAATAACCTATTTAAGAACCTTACCTTATATCGATTATATTACGCGTTTCTCTATTATTCAGGCAGCCAGAGATATTACAGGCAATTATATACTTATAGATACAGCTGATGAATCGGGTGATCATGCAGGCTTAAGGGCAACAAAGCCATGGTCGTTGCTTGTGCCGGCAGATCAACATCAGTTTACAGTCTTGAATGATAAACGGGATGAAAATTCAATACAAGCGGGAATTAATTACCTGGAGTTAGGAGATGACTTTATAATCAAAGAATAATGAATAGATAACACATATACTTTTTTCAAGATATGCCAATACAGAACAGAAAAAATTTAAAAGATTATTTTAAAAAAGGCCAACTGCCCTCGGAAGGGCATTTTCATGATTTAATTGATTCAACAATAAATAAAGTTGATGACAGCATGTCAAAAACCATGGAAGATGGTTTAATGTTGGCGCCAATTAGTGACTCGCGGAAGTTAATCAGCTTCTTTAAAAGCATTGAAGATAAAAGTCCGGTATGGAGAATGGAAGTTGATGAGAATGATGCCGACCTAAAGTTTACTAATAAACTGGGCGATGGAGTGCTAAGTGTGCGAGAAGAAGGGAAGGTAGGCGTCAACAAGGAAAAGCCTTCATATCCTCTTGATATAGATGGGGACGTAGCTATGTCAGGAAGGACAGGAAATGCTTATAAGGGAAAAATACCTGCAGATGGGAAATGGCACAAAATCGTTACAGGGTTGAATGGTTGTCAGGCTTTTGAAGTTATTGCAGGGGTAGGAAAGAAGAAAACCGGTAAATATGCACTGATCCATGCAATTGCCATCAGTACATTCGGAAAGTCAAAAAATAAAATTCGTATGACGCAAGGGCGCTACGGAGTTCGGGGTAATAAGATCAAACTTCGCTGGACCGGAACAACCTATAAATATAATTTGGAGATGAGAACAAGTTACGATTATGGGGATAAAACCGCGATTAATTTCAACATACAGAAACTTTGGCAAGACCCTTTTATGGATGATTGTGTGTTGGATGATAAAGAGTAATCTTGAATAGGGAATGAATGAAAGCATTATTATGAACCAGACAATTTATTTAGATAGAAACAATAAGCTGGAAACAGCTTTAGATGTGAATGAACTTAGAAAAGAAGGCATAAAGATCATTCAACAGCTCACCGGTTCTTTTTGGACAGATTATAATTTGCATGATCCCGGAGTTACAATTCTTGAGCAGCTCTGTTACGCCTTGTCTGAATTGTCATTTAGAGCCGGCTATGACATTGAGCAATTGTTGTTTAGAGAGGGTGAAAAAAATTTACCCTTTTTTCGGCCTGAAGAAATTCTTACCAGTAATCCATTGTCTACCGATGATTTGCGGAAGCTTTTTTTAGATAATATTGCTGAAATTAAAAACATTTGGTTTGAGCCTGTAAGCGAACAAGACTCCGGATTTAACGGGCTGTACAGGATTTTGGTTGATCTTTCCCTTATCTCACCGGGTGTTGAAGAAATCGAAGAAATCAAAGAGAAAATTTACAGACTTTATAGTAATAGCAGAAGTTTATGTGAAGATATATTTGAGATAAAAATACTGGAGCAGCTTCCCGTCAAAATTTTCGCCGATATAGAAACAGATGGCCTTAATGAATTGGCACAAATGATGGCAAATATTTATTTTATTGTCGAACAAAATATAAATCCTGAAGTAAAGTTTTATTCTCTCGGGGAGTTGAAAGAAAGCGGAAAGAATTACAGCCAAATTTATGATGGTCCTGTATTAAAGCATGGTTTTATTCTTAGTGAAGATTTAATATCTCAGCCTGGAACTGTTATTGTTTCTGATATTGTGAAGCTATTGATGCAGGTTGAAGGAATCGTAAGTGTTAAAAACCTGCACCTTGAGGTAAACGGTGAGAAATATTATAATCAATTATCGATACCGAAGGGTTTCATGCCCAGGTTTATTCATGATGACATGATTAACGCGAAGGAAGGGTATTCAATTAAGTTTTATAAAGGAAATTTACAATACAATGGCTTCGATATCACCGAATTTAGGAAGCATTTGAACGAGCTGGTCTCGGAAAATAAAAAATCTTACCGGATAAATGAATCTAGTTTTAAGCTGCCGGAAGTTCAGAAAGATTTAGATTTTGAAAAGTATTTTTCTATACAAAACCATTTCCCCGCCGTTTATGGTCTCGGCAGGGAAGGTCTGCCGGATAAACCCGGCTTAAAACGGAGAGCGCAGGCGAATCAGTTGAAAGGTTATTTGATGATATTTGAACAATTTATGGCAAATTACTTTTCACAACTGGCTCATTTTAAAGATTTGTTGTCTATAAATAAAATGCTGGGCAACACTTATTTTTGCCAAAAACTTGATTCTGTTCCCGGGGCAGGAAAATTTTATTCACAAAAAAACTCAAAACTTAAAGATGCATATTTTGATTTTGGAGAAATTCCTCAAAATTACCAGGTTGGGTTGCAAAAGCTGAATAGCTATTTTGACGATTTCGTAGACAGAAACAACAGAATGCTTGATTTTCTGCTTGCTATGCATGGGGAATCATATACAAAATATTCACTCAGTCAGTTTAATTATTATTATTCTGACGAAGCGTTTAAGAAATTGCAAATAAAGTGTAAGTCGGCTTTACTCCAGCAGCTCGCTGATATTAATTATAATCGTGCCGCAGGAATTAATTATTACAATGAATCAGATATTACCGGGATTGAGAAAAAACTGAATATCATTCTTGGGTTAGGAATGGATGAAGATGAAGCAGGTAAGATAGTAATAAAAAAGAAGCAATCGCTTTTTGAAATTATCGATAAATACAAGTTAAAACTTGTTCCTGAAGGTTCTAAATCTGCAGCTATGAATAGGTGGAGGGAGATAAGCGATGTTGAATTAATTGGTCACACACAAAAATCTGTTGAAACACATTTTGATTATATTGATGATGAAGATTTGAATAAATTACATGAATTAGAATCCGAAGAGAAAAATGAGTTCCTTCATAACTTGTTGCCATTTTCAAACTCAATTCTGCCTGCTGGTTTTTTAGTATCCGGGGTAGATCTCATGAATTTTAAGGTAGGTAGTATACAGGGAGAAAAGAAAGGCTATGCATTGATTCACCGGGAAAATAGTAATGCACAGTGGCAAGTGGTGGGAGAATTTAAATCTGAAAAGGAAATTCTGCATGGAGTTAAGACCCTGATTGAACTCCTTGTGCAAATAAATCAAGAATCTGAAGGATTTTATCTGATAGAACATATCTTGTTACGCCCTGCCCCCCACGAAAGGAAATATGGTATATATATTAACGATATGACCGGAAATCATCTTTTGAAAAGTGATAAGCAGTATTCATTAGAAGAAAGAGAAAAAATTTTAGAAGTTATTGAAAAGAAAATTAATATCTATGATAACTTCTCAGTTGATGCAAATGATAACCGGGAGATGAATATTGTGTTCAATATACCAGATAAAGACATAAGGTTTGTAAGTACAAAACCCGATATTTCTGTCGAGAAAGCACATTCAAAAATGGAAAGCCTGTTCCGTTATCTTTCAGATAAGGATAAAATTAATTCCTTTAAAGAAAAAACCGGATTTTATGTGCAATATGGCGAGGGTGAGACAGATATTCCTGAATATTATTATACATACAAAATTAGCCTTGTTTTTCCTTCCTGGACAGCACGCTTTAATAACCAGGAGTTTAGGTCAATAGTAAAAGACCTGGTCTGGGAACAAAAACCAGCAACGGTATTTGCTGATATTCACTGGTTAAAACCCGGAGACATGACAAGGTTTGAAAAATTGTATAAATCATGGAATTTCGAAATGAGCACAGAAGCAAATGATGCGGATTATTCAAATAAAAATGGTAGTGCTGAACTGGCTAAATTTCTGTATAATAAAATTTAACAACTAAATTTTTCTTAATGATAGTCAAACAGGACATACACGCTGTAAGGCATTTTTCGGTTCAGGCAGATTATCCCGAACCTGACTCAGCTCAGGAAGCGCAAAACAGGTTAATTTCTGTTGTAAAGTCCCGATTGATAAATATTCTAGAAGATGCTTGCGATAAGTTCGGTACAGAGAGTTTTATTCGGATTGAAAAATTGGAAATCGATTTAGGCGATATACCGCAGGAAGATATTGAAACAGCTTTGCCACAGCTTTTTGAGAAAAAAATCATGCAAGTCTTTTCAGGTTTTAGAAGCGATATTTTTCAGCGTGAAGAGCTTGAAGGAGTCGAGGTAATAGATGAAAAGAAACTTTTGATACTTTATTTTATTCATTATCTGCGGTTCGGAACAGTACCATGGTATATGGAAGGGCCTTTTCGTGAATTTTCATTTAATGAAATCCTGGCTTATCTGATTGAAAAGAATGACCCCGTTTTCAGAAAGGAGTTCTTTAAAATTACAGAATACGCCAGTGCCCGAAAACGCCTGTTACATTTTTTTGAGACAGGAGAAATAATGTTTTATCTCGGGAGAACCCTACCCAATGATTTATACAGGAACATTGCAATATTTAAACAAGAGTTTGAAACTCTGATCGCCGGAATTTCTCAGATGCAAAATTTAAATAAAGTTTACATGCGTATGTATGTGAAAGATTTTGTCCTTTATGTTTCGGGGAAAGCGGTTAATACAAATCTTGACTACACGTTAGAACGCTTGGTCAGGGAATATGTTGAATTTGTTTCTGATATCAAAGAAATATCACCTGAAAAGTGGATACCCTCCGTGTTCAGAACATTTAGTGCAGAGAAAGCTGTGAATACCTATAAGAGTGAAATTTTGAAAACTTTACATGAATATTACAGTAATTACCTGCTTGCGCAAATGTCTGTTCAGGAAAGTCCTAAAGCTGAATTCATTAAAAGCAGCGCAGGCTTTAAGGAGTATTTGCATAGAATACAGCCAGATGCAGGGGCGTATTTTGTAAAATTAATGGAAAAAATTTTAAATGAAGTTGGAAAATATCTACCCGTAGAAAAAAAGCAGAAATTGGAATTAATGCTACGGGAAACTCTTTCAAAGATGCTTTCCGGGAAAGTGATGAAAAAAGAAGATGTTTCTGCTTCGTTGTATGCTGTTAGTGAGAAAATAAGGAAACAAACCGGTTTTCCGGCAGAAGCTGTTGCTAAAGAAGTTATTAAAGAAGCCCAACCAGATGAAACAATTGAACACAAGAAATCGGAGCAGGCAAGAACTGAACCTGAAGAGGTTGATATAGCAATTGTTAGAGAATACTGGAGGTTGTTTTTGAAGGTGGGTATAAAGCCCTTTTATAAATTGTATACTCGTCCTCAGGGGAAATTAAAGGATATTTTTGCAAAATATACTTTTGAAGAAGAAAAAGATGCCCGGGGCGTTATTCAAACAATAGCAGAAAAAGACCTATATCTGCCTGCTTTTTGGATTAAAGAAATTTTTGGGGATGAGCTTTTCCGGCACTTCAGCCAGATGGTAAAACAAACGAAAGACATTGATATTTCTGCTGATATTGATTATGAAAAGCTAATGCTTATAAATTTTATTCGTACAGGTAACTTTCCGTGGCCGGAAATTGCCGAAAAAGGCTATGATAGATTGGTGAATATTGTTGAGGGGTTTCTGCAGCCGGGCAAGAAAGTTGAACTTGTTGAAGTAATAAGAAAAGAGCATTTTTTTATGAATAAAGAAGCGCAAAAGAAAGTATTTGCTATGATGTCATTTAATTTTGGAAAGGAGTTGTTGAAAATCAAAAAAGAACAATCTAAAGAGCCTTCCGGTCGAACTTATGAAGAAATGTTTGATGCAAAGCATACCGAAAAAGCGACTGAAAGCCCTTCTAAATACAATCTGGATCAAATTGCTTCACTGATAATTGATTTTAATAAAAAAAGTCTGTTGAGTGGATACACTGTAAAAGAACAGGCTGATTTAATATTTGACGAAATTCAGAAAGCAAGCCGCCAGAATCTATTCGAGACGGCATCAATGCTTGTTAGCTTAGATGAAAAAAATGTCAGTTATGTGCTGAAGGCCATGGATAAGGAAAAACAAGACTTTATCAAAAAAATGGTGAGAAAGTATCGGGCAAAATTTGTAAGTATGGCCGAAGAAATAAAAGAGAGTGAGAAAAAGGAGGAAGAATTACATATAAAGATGGAAACCGGGACAGAAACCGGAGAAACTTATTTTGTCAGTAATGCCGGCCTTGTTCTTTTAAATCCGTATTTGAAAAGGCTTTTTAACAGGTTGAAATTAACGGAAAATAAGGAATTTATTTCAGACGAAACCCGGGAAAAAGCTGTGTATGTACTTCAGTATATTGCCGGCGGAAATGAAAAGCCTGAAGAACATGAAGTAACCCTGAATAAAGTAATGGTGGGTATGCCGGTTACATTACCTCTGAAATTTAAAATTGAGTTAAGTAAGGAAGAAAAAGAAATTTGTAATGGACTTCTGGAATCTGTTATAAAAAACTGGGAGGCACTAAAAAATACAAGCGTAGAGGGTTTACGGGCATCTTTTTTTCTTCGTGAAGGCAGTCTCGCAAAGGAAACTCAGGGTTGGAGATTACGCGTAGAAAAGAAAGCTTTTGATGTTTTACTGAAGAAGTTGCCCTGGGGGTATTCCACGTTGCACATGCCATGGATGGACATACCGCTTTATACTGATTGGGAGGATCAATAATGAACCCCTCATCCACAACTTGTAGACAAAAGACCATGAAAGTCATGCCGTGCCTGTCGCCAGACATGAGGGTTTCATGGGTTCGGGCTAAAATATTAATAACAATTGAACAATAAAACAATGCAACAATTTAATAATGGAAGAATAAAAATGAAGATAGCAAACATAGCATTAGCAACTACACTTACTCTGTTATTTGGTGTTTCATGTTCAGAAATAATAGTTGATGAACCTGTAAAACAGGAATATTTTATGAAGTTTTACGGGAATTATTACAGCGACTTTTTAACCGATATAGCTGTAAATACTGAAGATGAAATTATTCTGACAGGTTACAGTAATACAGATATGGATGTAGAAAAAGGGTGGTTAATTAAAACAGATATTTACGGAATGGTTGATTGGAAGAAAAAAATTGCAGGAACTACTAATTTACGGTTATATGGAGTGTTGGTAGATGGCTCAATTTATTGTTCCGGCTACCGTATGACAGAAGGCTTATCGAATAAAGAAGGGTTTCTATATCACTATAATAGTCAGGGCGATTTGCTCGATACCCTGGTGTTTAATATCGAGGCTGATAAAATTAAGGATATGAAATTTCTGGATAACAGTGACAATATCAGAATAATTGCCCATATCAACCGGAACGGTACTGATCAGGTAAATTTATATGAATTAACAAATGCCGGGAGTGTTTCTTTACTTTCTACTAATGCCCTGCCCTTAACTATTGAGGGAAAAATACATTTTCATGAACAGAAAAATGGCAATATTTATATCGCCGGTAGTTCAAATGAAGACGATGAAGACGGCCAAACTGATATTATGTTGTCATATTTGACAGGTAATAATATTTCCTGGACTTATTTTTTTGGTGAGGAGGGAAAAGTCGAGAGAGCCTCGGGGATCGTTATGTATAATAACTATTTATACATTGCAGCTTCAGGCTATTTAACTGAAAATGTCGACAGATCGGGAGTTTATTTGTTAAAGCTCACGAAAGAAGGGGTTAAGACTGATACTATGAATGTCAACCTCCCGGGAAGTAATATCCCTGCGGATATGCTCTGTTATAAAGGCAATAAGTTTCTAATTGTAGGAGAAAGGACCAGGGATAGGAAAAATTCAGATGTTTTCATGTCTGTGATTTCAGATGAAGGTGAAACGCTAATAGAAAAGTCTTATGGATACAAAGGCTTAAGTACCGGGAAGTTTGCTGTGAATTTGGCTTCAGGTAACCAAGGTTATATTATTGCAGGGGACATTACCACCTCGCCACTAACTACTGAGGCTGTTGATGTTTTAGTGATAAAAGCGGATGAAAACGGGGAGTGGATTGATTAATAGTTCATCAGGGATGTACTCACCACTAGTATCTTTAGCCGGTGAAATAATTTGAGACAACTTAAAGATATAAGTAACTTTTGGGCTAAAACCCGAAAAAAAGAAGCACCCTGGAAGAGCTTATTTTCCCAATCATTTGCCGGAAGAAGAAATTGTGATCGAACCTGACGAGTCTACAGAAGGGCTCAAAAAAATTGGTCAGGAAATAACCAAAGAACTTGAATATATTCCGGGTAAACTGTTTGTCAGGAAATACATTCGTCTCAATGCACTTGGGCGTAAAAACTGTCTATTTGCCGGATCTCACAGTGGAGCGCAAAGAACAGCCATGTTTTATTCTTTTTTCGGAACCTGCAAAAGGCATGGTCTCAATCCCTGGAAATGGCTCAAAAGAGTACTTGAGCTCATTCCTGATTACCCGGCCAATCAACTGGACGATCTCCTACCTCAAAACCTGAAACTGGAATAGATTTTACCCTGATTTTTTCGTTATTTTGCAAGATGTAGTTGCTCGGATGGATACGAAAACA
>CAYFRV010000012.1:0-26098 GCA_964345495.1 uncultured Bacteroidales bacterium
TTTTCTAATGAGAAGGCAGTCCGCAGTGGCAGAAAGCAGCCGGAATATGCGACATGTGAAGGAGAGATTAATGATTTTAAGAAATTTGTATCTGACCAATCAAACAATTTTTTAGTTGTTAATTTAATTATCAATATTTTTTTAACCTCGTTTTTGGATAAACCTGAATGATTTAAGTGCTCCAAATTATCGTTAAGCTTTGTAAGCCATTAACAATTAAAGTTTTTCTTTCTTCTGAAAACGCCTAACTTTTTCTGAATGTGCCGGGCTAATCAGCCTGGTCTTTAATACACCGAACAGAAAATCTTAAAGATACGTGACTGTTTCCTTTATAAAAGGCCCCGCTCCTATTGGTTAAAGTACGATGCCAGGCTTTATCGCTGCTTTCTTTAGTAGCACTCCAAAAAGTTGTACTATTTCCTAAATAATAAAAATTACCGGAATTATCCATTCTGCCGGCAGGCAGTGCAGAAAAACCTGATGTTTCAACAGAACCCCCTTGAAAAGCCTGATTCCAATACATAAAGTTCTTTAATTGATCACCCGCAACTCCCTTTTCTTCCAGATGTAAGGTTAATTCATCCCATTCTTTGTCTGTGGGGACATGCCAACCATCCGGGCAAGCACCTTGTTTTGTTCCGATCGTGCCGTCATCAGAGCGCTTATAAGCCATCATCTCGCCCCATGAATATAGTCCCCCAAGGTTATCACAATTTTCTTTATTATCATCATAGCAAAACTTTTCAATTTCACCAACCCGAACAGGCTGTTGTTTTGAATTAATTTGTTTTCCATAGTTTAAATTTTCTGCCATCCATAATTGATCCCCAATTTCTATAGCTTTATATTCACGGCCATCTCGTTTGTCTTTAAATGTTCGATAGACAATAATATTATTCTGTTTCATTCGGCAATACCTGCTATCGGTAATAAGAACAGAATAAACACCCGCAGAAATTCCTTTTAAATCTTCTGAAGTTGACGAATTAGACCATTGATAAGTATATGGAGGTGTTCCACCGGTTAAATCAATATCTATTTCTCCTTTATCAGGAAACTTTATTGATGGATGTCCGATATCTGCTGTTAGCCTAATTGGAGGCGGCTCTTCTACCACAACCGTATCTAATTGTTCATATCCCCAACTATCAACAATTTTTAAAGGATATTTACCGGCGGGTAATTTATTAACATAATCACTCTGCAGATTATTTGGCCAGATAATTTTGTAAGGCGGACGACCTCCCCTAACATTGACTTTCACAGCTCCATCCTGAGCACCGTTACAAAAAACATTTTTAACTGTAAACTTAACATCCAAAGGTTCTTTCACGGTGAATTCTTTTTCTACATAGCAATTTCTTCCTGATATAATATTAACTTTATAGACCCCAGGAGACAACCCGTGGAGATTTTTTGAACGAGCCCCGTTTGACCATTGAAAACGAGTATCCGGGCTACCGCTTTCCAGTTTCAATGAAATAGCGCCGTCTTTTTTACCAATCTTACTGACATTATTCACAATGGCTGTAACCTTTAATGGATCCGGCTGATTTACAGTGATCTTTTTCACAGCCGTAAATCCAGTTAAATCAGAGACATAAACACTATATTCTCCGGCCTCTAGATTATAAATATCTTCAGTTTCTTCACCATTTGACCAACTAAAAGCATAAGGCGGAGTTCCTCCATAAACGGATAAATCAATATATCCGTCTTCCTCTCCATAGCAACTTACATCCATCTCATTAGCAGAAACAAGTATAGAGTTGCAATTACATAAAAAGTCAGGCAGTTCTACGTAGCCTCCGTTTGATAAATACAAACGCCCATCTTTGACATACATAGCTTTTAATTCAGCTCCACGGGATTCAGAAAAATAGGAATCAGCTAGATCTTCAATAGAACCTGCATAAATTCCTGTTGGCAGAATCAATACCTGCACGTTCTGTTCAAAAAGCGTCTGATCATCTGTCGGGTCAACTCCATTCACACTCAGGTAATATTGAGTTTGGGGATCAATAACTAAATCAGAGAAATTCTGGCTACTGGTGCCATCACCAATTCTAATTCGTACCATAGCCCCGGCATCAGTTTGTACCCGATGATTTTCCTGGTATACTGCTTTTCCATCAGGATTTTTTTCAGATAAAAAAACGATTAGTAAAAGCTCTTTCCCTGGTAAAGGTTTTCCTGAAAAATCGCGGGCTTTAAATCGATAAACAAGCGATTCGGGTTTTTGAGAAAAGGCCAGAATGCTTAACAGCATGAAAAAGGCAAGAAAAAAATAACGGTTCATATCCTATACTAATACATTTGGGCTTTTTCAGCATATTTTTCCTGTTCAAAAATCTCTCTCATAACATGAATTGCTTTATAAATAATACTTCTGGCAGACTGATAATTTATTCCCATAATTTGCGTAATCTGCTCATACGTCATGTTATTGTAAAATTTTAGAAAAATCGCCTCCTTTTGCCTTGAGGATAAGTTATTAATTATTTTTCTTATTTTCAAATGAATTGTTCGATTTTCTTCTCCTTTGATTATAGTTTCTTCTGCAGAAACATCAAAATCAAACTCATAGCCGGGCTCCGGCAAAATATGTTCAGCCTTCTTCTTTAAAGCAAGCATCATTTTGCGACGAAATGCAGCAACCAGGTAAAATCGGATATTATCGGTATTTCCAAGAGAATCAAGGCTGGAAATGATATCATAAAACAATTCCTGAACAGTGTCTTTCACTAAATCAGTATCTGCATATATTCTCATTCCATAGTT
The DNA here is from genome assembly GCA_964345495.1 of uncultured Bacteroidales bacterium. GTDB lineage: Bacteria > Bacteroidota > Bacteroidia > Bacteroidales > UBA12077 > JAGXLC01. The sequence goes on from CAYFRV010000012.1 coordinate 2,782, forward strand.
GTAAAGCGCCTGATAATGGCCTTTATAAATTTCCTCAAGTGCTTTCTGATCTCCATCAATAAATCGACTCCAGAGGAAGAAATCATAATTTTTTATTTTATCCCCTTTAATCATATTAAAACTTTCATTATTAGTGTAATTTTTATTAAAAAACACTGATACCAAGAAACCTGATTAATAAATGAAATTTCTCAATTGGAAAGGTATGAATTAATACTATACTAATCTTCAAAAATTATTTAACGCATATATTTTCATAATAAGTGTAGGGTTTAAGCAAATAAACGCATGGTTGTAATCAATTAACAGTCAGAATTTTATAGGGGTGATATTATTTCAAATTAGCAAAGAATACAAACGTAATAAACATAGTCATTTGCACATAATAAAAAAAAATCAATCTAAATAAGAAAACTGAAAATCTGAAATTTTGGAATTTTGATTATTATTCAGAATAATTTACAATTACCCTGAATGGTTCAGTATAAGGGCAGCTCTCTATATGGAATACCTGTTAAATTTATATCTGCTCTTAATCCTGCAGGTTTTGTAAAGCTTTTTTGAGCATAGCGATCTGGCCGGCATGATAAGCTGCATGTTCTGCTGCTATAGTTGCCTGACGCATTAAGTTATGATCTGCATTTGCCTTAAATGGCTCAAAAAGGTCATTAGAAGTATCTTTCACCATGTTAATCATTTCATTTAGCAGGTTATCGATATGTTCTATCGACTCTTTCCATTCTTTGCGGGTACCCGGAGCGGCATTTTCCGGCCAGTAGCCATCGGGCCAGGGAGGAGACTGGTAATATGAATCTTTAGCGTATTCAACCAGATCATGCAAAGCCAAACGGATATGTTCTGTCAATTCCCAGATTGTATGAGCGAATCCACTCAGTCTAAGACCTGTATTCTCATAAGGAATAGAATCAAGTTGCTCAAAAAGCGGCGTAAATGCATTACCTTGTTCCAGTAGTTTTACGAGATGATTGCGAAGTTTTTGATCACTATTCATTTGAATAAAATTTTACTTTCTAAAAATAACAACAACAAATTTTTATAATTAGTATATCTCTCATTGCTATAATAAAACAGATTAAAGAATATTAATCCCTGCCTGTCAACAACCAGACAGGGATTAAACCTAATACTTAAAGGTCATTTTGAATTCAACACAAGAAGAATTAGTAATTTTCATAAGCGCTATCCGACTCCTGGCTATTCATATCTATATTCACGCCTTGCTTTTGATTTTGAGCATTAGCTGTTTTGGCAGCACCTTGATTTTGCCCTGCAGTATACCCTGTATTCTTTTGCTTTTGTTGAACTTGATTGTTTTGCTGATTTTGCTGCTGACCATTTGTTTTTACCTGGCTTAGTTGCTGTTGCTGTTGTTTAGCTTGTTCGTTCATACGCGCAAAATCTATATGCCCTTTGCCTTGCTGTGCCAGGTTCATATCCTCTTCATCAACATTAAAGAAACTGATAAGCTGTTTTAGCTGGTCAGCCTGGCTGGATAATTCTTCAGCGCTTGTAGCAAGCTCTTCGGAAGAAGCAGCATTTTGCTGTGTAACCTGGTTGAGCTGTTGTATTGCGCCATTCACCTGTTCTGCACCACTATTCATTTCATTACTTGCAGCAGTAATTTCCTGAACCAACTTAGAAGTCTTTTCAATTTCAGGAACAATTTCTTCCAGTTGTTTACCCGCTTTTTCTGAAATATCCACTCCGGATTTGGATTTTTCATCGATTTCACTTGCGGCTTCGGCACTTCGTTCAGCTAATTTACGGACCTCCTCAGCTACAACAGCAAAACCTTTTCCATGCTCACCAGCTCTGGCCGCCTCAACAGCTGCGTTCAAGGCAAGTATATTTGTCTGAAAAGCAATATCATTAATAATAGTAATCTTCTCAGCAATATCGCGCATTGACTCCACACTAGTCTGAGTAGCCTCATTTCCCTGCTTAATGCTTTCTGCGGCTTTCTGCGATATTTGCTCAGTTTGTTTTGCATTATCCGTATTCTGTTGAATATTAGAAGTCATCTCCTCCATAGAAGAAGAAACCTCTTCAGCAGAAGAAGCCTGCTCGCTGGAACCCTGAGACATCTCCTGTGAGCTTGAGCTCATCTGCTGACTGGCAGCGGCAATATTATCGGCGCCTGCTCTGATGTTTCCTACGATTTCCTTAAGTTTAACAGACATGTTGCTCAATGCCTTTGCCAAAACACCTATTTCATCCCTTTGATCAACATCCACTTCAGCTTTCAAATCACCTTCTGAAATCTTTCTGGCAAATTCAACTCCTTTGTTAATCGGGTTTATGATACCTTTAGCAATGACAAAAGCCAGAATTATTCCTGCAATAGCTGCGATGATACTAAAAACAATAACTCCGTTTTCTGTTTTATCCGCTTCATCAAGCATTGCCTTATCAGTCATTATGTAATCTTCACTCTCTTCAACAACCTCATCAAATAAATTCCCCATTTTATCCAGATGTGTCAGCGTCTCTTGCTTATAAATATTATTGGCCTTTTCCATGCCATCCAGATGATTGTCGTTCCAGGCAATCATTTCATCAATAATATCCAATACTTCATAAGCCCTGGGTTTTGTATTATTCATATAGTAACGGGTCCCCTGTTGAATGTTTCCTGCCTGAAAATGATCCTCTACTTCCAGGACACTTTTATGTAATTCAGCGTGGGGTTTTTCAACTTTTTCAAGAATATTTGCAAATTCAGGATTTTCCTTTTTAATACGCTGCACCTTGTCGGAATATAACCATTGGCCAAAGTTGCACTTATGGTCATCTGTTTCTACATCAATGCTTGATACCCGTTCGCCATTAACCAGCACATCCTTTACACTATGCGCCCATGCAAGGTGATCCGTTTTAGCTTCCCTTAGCTGTGCACTCAATTTTCTGTCTGCCTGTACAAACACGTCGGATATTTTTATTGCAGATTGGTGCAATTTTTTGTGTGGCTCTTCAAAATCGTCGAACAAAGGCTTCAATTCAGGGGCAACTTCTTCTGCGTGCTCCCTGCCTTCACCATAATACCACTTTCCGAACGCACACTTATGATGATCCGTTTCAACATTAAGTTGTTGTACATTTTCATCTGTAAGTAATTTACTCACCTCAGCAGACCATTGAAGATGCTGAACATATTTTTCCTCCATTTCAGTTCTGAGTTCATTTCCTTCAATTACTTCTTCTGCATTACCTACAATGCCACCTATTCCATTTATCGCCCAGTAGGCAACAAGTATTAACAGTCCAATTACGAGCCCAAAGGCTACAAAAAATTTCTTTCCTAGTTTTAAATCTTTCCATTTCATAGTAAATCGCTTTATTGGTTTTAAAATTATTCGCTTGTTTATATATTATGCTGTAGATTCCTTAGTTGAAGTTTCAGCAATGTTAATCATCTCCTCTGAGCTCAAAACTTTCTGCATATCTATGAGCATAATGAATTCCTCTTCGACTTTTGCCATGCCATAAATAAATTCAGAATTGAATTTTGTTCCTATACTCGGAGGAGGTTCGATTTGAGAAGTTTTTATCTCTACTACAGATAAGACTTCATCCACGATGGTTCCGATGTCTATCGTTTTGCTATCCATTTCAAGATCCATGACGATAATACATGTATTATTTGTATATTCCGTCTCTTCCATACCAAACTTTAAACGTGCATCGATAATCGGCAATACTTTGCCTCTGAGATTGATTACTCCCTTCATATAACCGGGAGTTTTAGGCACCCGGGTAATAGATGTCATCTCCAGAATATTCAGCACCTGGCCGACATGCACGCCAAATTGCTCTTCACCCAACTTAAATGTCAGATATGATTTTGTTTCTGTTTGTTTTTTCTGCTCCATAGTTACTCTCTCTCTATTTTAGTAGTTAAATTTATTCCTAATATAATTGCTGTTTTGTTTTTTAGAACCCAGCTATTATAGGGCTTGACAACATAATCAGCGGCTCCCTTTCTCAGGCTGGCCTCTATGCGTTCACGATCATTCTTTGCAGATACGATGATTACCGGTATCTGCTTTAATCTTTCATCGTTTTTCAGGTAGCTCAAAATTTCGAAACCATCTGCATCCGGCAGAATAAGATCGAGCAAAATCAAATGAAAGGATTCTTTTTCCAGTAAATTCAATGCTTTTTTGAAAGAATTCGCAGTAAAAACCAGATAAGGCTCATCATTCAGAATCCATTTCAAAAACCTTGAATGAGCAGCTTCATCATCTATAATCAACAACCTTTTCTTCATTTCAATCAATTCTTTAAATCAAAGGTAGGTGTAAACCAATCGTGTAAAAAGGGTAAAATCACCTGAAAATTAAATTAGGTATTTATACGTATATCCAATTTTGGTTAGAAGAATTAAAAACCTAAAATTCAACAAAATAAATATAAAAAGGGATTAAAATATTCAGATCTTTTAATATGATATAAATATTAAAATTCATATAAAAAAATTACTAAAACTCCCATTGACTAATGGATAGAAATAAATAATGGCTTCTAAAAAATAAATACGTATTAATACCTAGTTTAATATACTACTTGGGTATTTTTACGTTATACTTTTTACAAAAAACAAACTTTTTTAGGTGGCTTTCAGGTAAGTAATCTGTATTTTTTTGTATATTTGTTATATACGCTATCGGTCAGATTAGACAACAATAGCCACTCAATTAAAATTTATTCTGATGAACCACTCACACACCTCTTTTGTTTATATATTAATAGCAGTAATACTTTTAAGCATCACGGGTTGCCTGCCTAAAAGTAAGATGATGTATATAACAGAAGACGGGGAAAAACAAAGTATTGACTATAGTGATTTCAGAAAAGAAAAAACGATAAAACCTCATGACAAACTTTACATAAAAATTTTGAGTCTGGATGAACAAACAACTCGGTTGTTCAGTGAAGATTCGCGGCTGTACGGCGAACTGGACTTAAATTTAAATAGTTATGAAGTGAGCGATTCCGGGTATATTGATTTTCCATTCGTTGGAAAAATCTATCTTGAGGGCTACAAGCTGACAGACGCCAGGGAAAAACTGGAAGATGAAATTTCTCCTTATCTACCGAACACTTCTATTAACCTGAAGTATGCCGGCAATTACATAACAGTCTTGGGGGAAGTCAGAAGACCGGGGAACCATCTTTTTTTCAAAGAAAAGATTAATGTATTTGAAGCATTGGGATATGCAGGAGGAATAAGAGATTATGGAAATAAAAAAGAAATTATTATTGTAAGAACTGAAAACGATGAGACTCAATATCACCAGGTTGATATCACTAATAAAGCCATCACTCAAACTTATTACTATTATCTTTTACCTGATGATGTGATTATAGTGCAACCCCTTAATGCAAAATTTAAAACATTACGAAATTTTCAGCTGGAATCAATGATTCTGTCAAGTGTTACAACAATAATTACAGTTTTATATTTTTTCTCTAACTAATATGAACGATGTTAAATACTGCAAACAACAACAAACCAGAGTTTAAAACTATTCTACTTAAATTTTGGAGATTAAAATGGTTTTTTATAGCTACAATTAGTGTATGCATGATATTTGCGTATTTTCACAATAAATTTTCACAAACGGTCTATCAAAATTCTATACAAATTCTGATAGATATTGATGAAAGAAGAGGAGGCGCCAACCGAAATGAAAGATTTGAATCGATAAACCTTTGGAATGAAACGTCCAATCTGGATAATGAATTAGGAAAAATGCGCTCTTTTCCAATAATAAAAACGGCCCTGACCAACCTCAATTTTGAAACAAGTACTTATATTTTAGAAAGTCCTTTTAGCCGGGAATTACTACAAAAACTACCTTACCGTATAAGCCGTGAGATATACAAAGAATCACCGATTCAGGTAAACTTTTACAGGTCGCATAACCAAATACTGGACTCAAGATTTTTTATTACTATTTTAACGGATAGCACATATAAACTAAATGTAAAGGGAGATAACGCTTCAACATATAATTATATTGATAATAAAATTGAAGATAAAATTGCAAAAATACAGTTTGAAGACACCTATAAATTTGGAGAAATAGTAGATCATGAATACTTCAAGTTCTACATTGATCTTAAAGAAAATTACAAGATAACAAAACACATAAAAAGCCCTATATATTTTCTGTTTCATCACATGGACTACCTAACCCTCTACTATTTAAACAGTTTACAGATAGAACCATCAACGCCAACTTCTTCCTTAATAGATATTTCAATCACGGGCAACAACTATCATAAGATTACCGAGTTTTTAAATGAATTGGCGCAAGTTTATGTCAATAAAGACCTTGAGAATAAAAACCGGCAGGCAATTAGTACAATAAATTTCATTGAAAGCCAGATATCAGATGTAGCAAGTTCACTGAGCTACACCGGCAGCTCCCTTGAAAGGTTCCGCTCGCAAAATCAAATTGTTGATTTAGATTTCCAGGGTCAAATGTTATATGAAACATTAAGTCAACTTGAAAGTGAAAAAGCCTCTATGCTTACTCAAAGAAAATACTATGTTCAGATAAGCAATTATATTAAAAACAATAAAGTATCCGAACTCATGGCGCCTTCTTCCATGAACGTAAATGACCCAATACTAAACAGTCTGATTTCAAGACTTACAGAACTTAACTCAGACAGGGTTACAGGCGAAACAATAAATCAAAAAAATGTCTACCAGGAAAACATCAACAAAAGGATTGAAAACCTAAAAAATACAATCCTGGAAAATGTAACTACTAGTCTTAAAAATATCGATATATCTTTAGAAGATATCAATTACCGCATTGATAAATTTTCCAATGAGTTGTCAACCCTTCCGGCTGCTGAATTACAATTACAATCACTGCAGCGAAGATTTGAATTAAACGATGAAATATATACCTATCTTCTAACTAAACGCGCTGAGGCTCAAATAGCGCAGGCCTCAAACTTTCCTTCCTATGAAATTGTAGATCCTGCGCGAACAATCGATTATTCAATTATTGGCCCAAGAACTAATGTGAATTATGCACTGGCACTGATACTGGGTCTTGCTTTTCCGGCGGGTATTATTCTTCTCGGCGATTTCTTTAACACAAAGGTGCGCTCTACTTATGACCTGGAAGCTATAACCAACATTCCACTAATTAGCAACATAGTTCACAGCAAAAAGGAAGCTAAAGTAATTGATCTAAATAACTTTTCACATTCACTAACTTCCGAATCAATCAGAACATTGCGCACACAACTTCAAATCCTTAACGGGAGAATCAACCAGACCATACTTGTCACTTCATCTACCAGCAACGAAGGGAAAACCTTTACCTCAGTTAATTTAGCCAAAGGGTACTCTCATTTAAATAAGAAAACTATTTTAGTTGGATATGATCTTAGAAAACCAATATTGAGCGAACTACTCAATCTTTCAAATGAAAAAGGTTTAAGTACATTTCTTGCCGGGGCAAATGATGCTGAAGAAATAATACAAAAAACAACAAATCATCATTTGGATGTCATACCAGAAGGGCCATTATCTCCAAATCCTACTGAATTGATTGCTTCCCACCGAACTAAAGAACTATTTAGTTACTTAAGGCCTTACTATGACCATATTATTATTGACACTCCTCCAACCGGTGTAGTACCGGACAGTAAGCTTATAATGAATGAAGCAGATATTAGTCTTTTAATCGTACGCCAATCAAAAACACGAAAAACAGAACTTATCAATACATTGAAAAACCTAAATAAAAATCAGGTGAAAAATTTCTATTTGGTATTAAATGATTTCTCTCCAAAAACAGATCAATATAGCTATATGTATAGATACTACGCGGATAAGCAGTCGCAGAAAGAAAAAACAGCTAAAAAACGGCTATTCCAGCGTTTATTTTAATTTTATCTACACATAACCGCCAAATCCATGCGCTAAATAATTTACTCTTTACTGTTAAAGTTTTAAGTTGTATCTTGTCTTAAATATTATAAGCTCTAACCCAAGCATATAATATTGCAAAAAACCAATTGTTTAATCAAAAAATTAAAGCTATGAAAACAAAAGTAATAAACAGCAGCTGAATATTCCAAGCTGAATAATAAGCCAATCGAAACTTATTGGAAAAATTTCTGAATATAGCTATATTGCTGTATATAGAAAGTGTGGTTATTTGACTACAATACGAAACCTATTCCTGCTATTCATTGAATATCAGAAAGCAATTTATCTCCGCTCTCTGATCCATTCAAAAAATATATGAATCTTCTTGTTTTTAACTCCTGCTTTAAGGGGTTAACAATCTATCTAAACATCATATTACTATGGAAACTAAATTTATAAAACCCAGAGAAAGTACCATATATTACTTTACTACATTTACAGAAATATTCTTATCCATTTTCTCTTTCTTTCTTGCCTCCTACATAAGGGAGTATTTCTTTCCCAACACATTTGTTTATACCAGGGAATACCAAATATTATTGCTTATCATGATCTCTAGCTGGTTTTTTCTTTTACGTACAAAAAACTTTGAGAAATTTCACAGATCAAAGAGTTATAGTGCCATACTAATCGAATACACAAAAGGTATAATTATTGGTATAACTATTTTAGTAACTGCCATCTTTGTTTTTAAGCTAGATACAATCAGCCGGGGATTCATTCTGCTATTTTCATTACTAAATCTTAGTGTGTTATACCTTTTCCGTATAAGTTTTTATGCTGGTTTAAAATATTTTCGCAGCCAGGGTAGAAACCAGAAGTATGTAGTAATTATAGGTGACGAGACCTCAGAAAATGCCATAGATCAGATCCTTCAAAATAAAGAATGGGGATTAAAAATTGTAAAAATCGTAAGCAACTCAAAATACATCTATAATAAATACAACCATTTATTCTCGGTTGTACGTGAAAATGAGAATTTACATCGTATGCTGGAATTAGACATTATAGATGAAGTAATTTTCTATAAAAATAAAATTGACCAGAAAGAACTGAGCGAAATCATCTATTCATGCGAAGAAGTAGGCGTCGTCTTTCAAATGTATTCCGAATGCTGGAATATAACAGGCAGAAAATACCACATAAGTTATTTCGGAGATATGCCCTATTTCACATTCATGAATAAACCCTCTGACGATCTGGCATTGGTTATTAAAGACCTTATGGATTATACCATGTCCACAATTATGGCAGTCTTCCTGCTGCCTGTATTTCTTGTCATAGCCCTGGCAATAAAAATAGAATCAAATGGACCAATTCTATTTAAACAAGAACGGTTAGGCTTACGCGGAAGAAAATTCATAATTTACAAATTCCGGACAATGGTCGTTAAGGCTGAAGAGCTCAGGGCTCAGATTGCTGCCAGAAATGAAATGGACGGGCCTGTCTTCAAAATAAAAGATGACCCGAGAATTACACGGGTCGGGAAATTTTTAAGAAAAACCGGTTTAGATGAATTACCACAACTACTCAATATTATTGAGGGAAAGATGTCTTTTATTGGCCCCCGACCTCCAATCGAAGAGGAAGTAAGACAATATGAAAGATGGCAACTCAGGCGGTTATCCATGAAACCAGGGATAACTTGTATCTGGCAAACCATGCCGAATAGAAATGAAATTTTCTTTGATAACTGGATGAAACTGGATTTACAGTATATTGATTCCTGGTCATTAAAGCTGGATTTTATCCTGTTCATTCGCACCTTTAAAACAATTATAACTGGAAGCGGGAGATAAAAGCAGGTGAATAAATATCGGTTCCTCTTTACATTATTTTCCAAGGTAACTCGCTTCCAGTTACCATGGAATTTTTTTGTTTTTTTGGAGACTGAATCTATTAATTTTTTAACTTGTAAACTATAACAGAAGAACTCATCTCCTCTCATAGAGAAGGTAAAAAGCCCTTCTCTTTATTAAAAATAGATCCAATTAATCCATGTTGTCCTTAAACCATTCATGCTATGAAAAAAAATACGGGCCTCTTTGTTCTTTTTATCATCCTTTCCTTCTTATCAAACAGCCAGGAACCGATTATCATTGATCATACCTCCACGGTGCTATCTGATATTCCAGAAAGATGGATTGATTCTGCCAAACAAAATCTTCATATAGGATACGGACATACCTCACATGGAAGTCAGCTCGCCACGGGGATGAATGCGCTGGAATCCTTCTTCACAGATGGCACTTACGACTGGAGCAATTATGACAATTCCGGAGAATTACATCTTTTTGAAGGCAACATGTGGAGCCACGACGGGTATCTTGGACTGGACATCGGAGCAATAGGCTGGGACGATGAAACACGGGATTACCTTGATGATCATCCCGGATGTAATGTAATCATATGGGCATGGTGTGGTTTGGAAAATACCGTTCTCGACCGCGACGTATTAAACCATTACTTACTACCGATGAATCAACTGGAAGAGGAATACCCTGAGGTAGATTTTGTCTACATGACTGGTCCGCTAGATGGCAGAGGTCCAGAAGGATTGGTAAAACAGGCTAATGACTCCATTCGTCAGTTTTGTCAAGAGAATAATAAAATATTGTATGATTTTGCAGATATCGAAAAATATGATCCCGACTGGGAGACTAATTATCAAAACTATTATGTGGATGATGAGTGCGATTATGACCCGGATGGACAGGAACCTATTGATCTTACAGAAAACTGGGCAGAAAACTGGGTCGCACAAAACCCTTCAGATAGCTTAACTTCCCTGACAAATGAGGCTGTATCTGATGATTGCAACCTTGGGCACACGCATTGTTTGAACTGCGTATTAAAAGGCATTGCGGCCTGGAATCTCTGGGCGCAAATCGCCGGATGGGAACCTTCTCCCGAAGTTCCTTCAGACACGACTTCCTTCACAACCTCAGAAGGTATCTGGAATGAACAAAATAACTGGGATTATGGTATTCCTGACTCTACTCAAACTGCGATTATCCTGGAAAACCATACGGTTAGCATTGAAAATAATGCCCAATGCAGTACCCTAATCGTTAAACCAGGCGCTTCGATAATCATACAGGAAGGAGATACCTTAACAACCAATAAAATTTTAATGGAGGCAGACACTTCAACATCAAAAGCAATAAATCATGGATGGATAGATGCTGAAGACGGTGTATATATCCAACAGTACATTCCAGCAAACACATGGACCCCTGTCTCACCTCCTGTGGAAAATGACCTATCCGGGGCTTTCAATGCAAAAGATGGCGAATTCTATTCCTGGAACCCCACCTCATCCGGGTATTACCAGATATCTGACAATTTCACCCAACTACCGCCTATGAAGGGCTTTCTTTACCGGAATAATCGGAATGATACCATAATCGAACATCATGGCATCATAAACCAAGGGGATCAGGAATTTGCGCTTTCCATAAATTCAACCGACACCCTTCCGGGGCACTGGAACCTAACCGGTAATCCTTATCCTGCGCCAATAAACTGGAATCATCCTTCCTGGGAGAAAGACTATATAGCAAAAAGTTTGTATCTTCATCCTGAAAAGGGCCATCCGCCCTGCACTTATGTTAACGGAGTAAGTAATCCGGAGGGGTGTTTTGACGGAATCATAAAAAGCATGCAGGCATTTTGGGTTTATGCCCAAAGCGAAGGCAGCCTGGTGGTTAAGGATAATGCTCAAACAAACAACTCTTCAAAACCTTTGTTGCGAAAAATAAAACAAAAAGCCCTCCGTCTAAAGATTCAAAAGGATACGACAGTTTACGAAACAACCATACTATTTGATGATGCAGCCACTCAAAATTTTGATCAGGAACTTGACGCTTACCATTTTAACATACCCTCAATTCAGAATTCATACGCTCCCGGTTTATACTCTATTACCGATGAATTCGATCAGCTCTCGATAAATAGTTATCCGGATACTAATAGCTTCAGCCTTCCTCTTGGTTTTACTCTTCTCCACTCAGGCACTTATGCAATCGAGCTAATAGAGGCTTCAGAGATAAACCAGCCTTTGTACATACTGGATAAAGAAAAAAATCAGTATATCAACATTACAGATAACCCCTATTCCTTTATTGACAGCCGGGGAATACATACGAAACGTTTTATACTAACCACCGAAAAACCAGATAACTCAACGGACATATCTTCCATAAAGGACCAATTTACTGTATCAGGTGGAAAGCAATCGATTTCGATCTGGCATAAACAACCAGTAGAGGCTCGGATTCAGATTTTCAACTTGATGGGAATAAAAATATATGATTCCTTCATCACAATAAATGAGCACACACGCATTCCGATGGAACAAACAGGTCTTTTTGTTACTATTATAGAAACTCCAACATCAAAAACAGTTGAAAAAGTTATTGTCTACTAATTTTACCTGTTCATCGCCATCTGTAGATTTTCATAAAAAAATCAAAAATCACTTATTCAAAACGCAGATTTATTTAAAAAAGTAGCTATGGCCTCAAAACTACAGTTGTCAAAATTTTTGTTGAAATCGTTAATTTTTTTTATTACCTCCCGGCCCGCCGATACCAAACTATCAGAAAAATAGGTCTCCTTAAACATAGTTGCAACTTTCCGGGTGTATTTTTCGGCACCCATGTAATTTAAATGGTGAGGATCTGAAAAATACTTATTCTCATAAAAAGGGATTTTCCAGCCTTCTCCGGGCAGTGAGATGTTTGGATACCTTGCGTCCAGCTTCCTGATAGGATCAGGAACCGCATCAAATTGTTTATATGCTCCCTCTCTGACAGGATAAGAAACCAAAAATACGTTTATATTATGTTTCTGGGTGAGCCTAAAAAATTTTTCAACATATACATCACTATCGGGATCATACATTTTCATCTCACAGTCCGGACAATCAGATTTTGCCTTAAAGTCATCCGGCAAACGACCTTCAGGAAAGCGGGATTGCTCCATGATTAAATAGTAGCCCCGATCCTTTAGCATCTTCTGAATAATACGCTGATTGGCTTGCCTTCTCTGTTCGATATTATCTGGATCAGCTAGGCTGTTATACAAATATTTAAATATCGATGTCCGATAGACATGCATTGGCAGCAGATAATTCACCGTTTGATTTTTATCTGCCCGGTTAAAGAAATAAGACAGGACTTCATCCGGATAATCAATACCCTGATTGGCATAAGTATCAAAGAGCAAAATTGGATTACTCTCCACATGGTAAGCCATGATAATATTTTCCGGGGGCGGATTATTTTCAAGATAATCCAACAGGCAATGATAATAGGATCCAATAGGCAAGGCAGGTAAGGCTAAATTTAATGAATACGTTTTCTGATCCATAACAGAGTCAAATACATGTGGAATGACAGCTGACAATATTCCACTGGCGCCAAAAAACAGCACATTTTCCTTATTATTTGGTATATCCCATTGATTTTGACGGACAGCCTCTCGTTTCTTTTCACAAACAATAGAAGCGCCATCTTTATATACCGCAGCAGTTCTTATCGCCAGTTGATTTAACAAAACAAGCAACACAAGGCCTATTCCTGCATGTATAAATAGTTTTTTCATATGTATTTTATTGGATTTTCTTATTAACAAATAAATTAAAATTGAAAATAGACAAAGTCAGATGCAGCAAACTTCCCGAAAATTAGCACACTAAACACCAACACATAATACAACAACCACCTGATGACCGGTTTATCTTTTAAAGCGTGTCTGATTACAATCCCTTTCTCATTCAGATAATCAAACAGTAAGACAATTACAATGCCAGTCAACGCAATGATATGATCCACATGAGTCACCCCCATATCGTATCCTACCAATTTCATTTCGACGCCTTTAAAAAGATGACTTAAGAAATACGCAGAATCAGAAACACTTTTTGCATTAAAAAAAACCAGGGTTACAGCAAAAAAGAAAAACACTATAATTCGGCTAAAAAATTTGACCCAATATGGATTGAATCGGGAAGCAATTTTCATCCGTTTTCGCTTTGTAAAAAACTCGTAATTTATGGCTACACCTTGCAATGCTCCTAAAATAATAAAGTTCCATCCGGAACCATGCCAGATACCAATAATCAAGAAAGTAATAAACACCCCATAGACAGCCGCCCACTTCTTCCATCGAATTCGCTTAAGCAAGATTCGTTTAAAAATATAATCGTTACACCAATTTGATAAGGTCATATGCCATTTGCGCCAAAACATCGAAACATTTTGTGCAAACAAAGGTCGGTCGAAGTTATTCGATAGTTTTAATCCAAACAATTTACCAATACCTATAGCGATATCGGTGTATCCAGAGAAATCGAAGTAAATATGGAACACCTGAAGAACAAGTGTAATCAGCAAAGGAACTCCGGTAAATTCTTCTACATTTCCATAAACACTATTCACAAGTAGCACTAACCTGTCAGCTATAACCAATTTTTTAAACAGCCCCAAAAAAATTTGAATCATCCCATCATAAAATAACCCTTTATCTAAATTATAGGACTGTCTGAGTGCTGGCAAAAAGGTTTTTGAACGTTCAATCGGTCCAGCCAGTAATTTCGGGAAGAACAAAATATAACTGGCAAAAAGTCCAAAATGTCGTTCTGCCCGACCAGATCCCCGGTAAATCTCAATAAGATAGCCAATACATTCAAAAGTATAATACGAAATTCCTACTGGAATAATGAGATCAATATAAGGAATAGAGCGCCCTGAATCGATAAGCCCCAGGAGAGAATTTACATTATCAAGTAAAAAGTTGATGTATTTAAAGAACACCAATTGACCAATATTTAGCACAATTCCTGCGAGATAAAAATAATATCGGCGCCTTTTATCAGATTGCCGTTCAACAGTTATACCAAAAAAATAGTTTAACAGAACAATAAGATAGGTATACACCAAAAAGTCAACGGATAAATATCCCAAAAAGGCGGAACTGGCTAAAAGCAACACAAACCACTGTTGATTTTTTTTAACTTGATAGTATAAAATCAGCAGAACAATGATAAACATGAAAAATTCCAGGGTACTAAAAATCATATACTATACTTTCTTTTGTATTCAGCGATATTATTTTTAATTCTTCATGAAGTGGCAAATCACTATACCAGGGAGCATCCAGATAGATAAAAATATTCTTATCTGACAAATCACTTTTAGCCATCTTTTCCAAAAATTTTCTGGAATCTCCCAATGTAAAATGGATATCAGAGAATTCTTTTAGCCTCATCTGCGCAATACTATGATACCATCTATTAAGTTCGCATTTATAAACAGGTAACTTGGGGACTTCAGACAAACAACCTGTTGTATCACCTGTGTCAGTAACTGTTTCAAGAATTATAACAAAATGGCAAGCAGATAGTAAATCTTTAAAAATCTGTTCCCGAAATTGCTGCCCATTAAAACCTGTATCGCTGGAAGCTTTATATAATGGACTATTAATAATCCACCCCAATGCATCTTTCATATTGAACGGTCGATCCCATAGTTCTTTATACTGTTTGTAAGCACAAAAAGAGAAAAGGATTTTGTTTGTTTTCATTTAAAAACCTTTTTTTAAAACCATCCGAGGCACATGAGCTTCGTATATATTGTTGATTATAAATTTTTCCTTTTTTCTCTATTTGTCCCCATATTTATTTTCCGTTTTAACCTTATCAACTTTATAAATTCTGTTAAATTCCTGAGCAATCTTCTGAGTATAAACAAAAGCCCCATCTTTATTTAAATGATGATGATCTACAAAATATTTATTTTGATAAAATGGTAATTTCCATCCTTCCGGCGAGATTGCAATATTTTTATATTTATTCATCAACTTTTTTATAGGTGCTGGAATAGAACTAAACTGTTTGTAACTACCTATTCTTACTGGATGGGAAACTAAAAACACTTCTATATCATATTTTTCAATTAAATTAAAAAATTTATCTACAAAAATGTCTTCTTCCGGATCATAAATCTTTTTCAGACAATCAGGACAATCAGAATATTCTTTGTAATCTTCTGGAAGCCTCCCCTCAGGGAACCTCGATTCTTCCTTAATAAAATAAAACCAAAATCCTCTATCTGCTATAATACTTTTTATTATCTTTTCATTTCTTTTCTTGATCTTCTCTATATCTGATGGATTAAACAATTTGTTATAAAGATATTTAAAAATATATTTATTATAAACATGGAGAGGAAGTAAAAAATTTATGATTTGATTTTTATCCTCACTGTAAAGTAAATATGAAAATATTTCTTTTGGGAAACAAACCCCTTGATTCCCATAGGTGTCAGGAAGCATAACAGGTTCACCATCTATATGGTAAGTCATAACAATATATTCAGGGGGAGGGTTATTCTCGAGAAAATCTAATAAATAATGAAAGTATGTACCTATAGGTAAAGCCGGAAGTCCTAAATTCAAGGAATAAGTTCGATTTTCCATAATTGAATCAAAAACCCTTGGAATAAGTGCAGACAGAATCCCACTAGCACCAAAATAGAGTACAACATCCTTTTCTTCGGGCATTTTCCATACATTTTTTCTAACAGCTTCTCGTTTCTTTTCACAAACAATAGAAGCGCCATCTTTATATACCGCAGCAGTTCTTATCGCCAGTTGATTTAACAAAACAAGCAACACAAGGCCTATTCCTGCATGTATAAATAGTTTTTTCATATGTATTTTATTGGATTTTCTTATTAACAAATAAATTAAAATTGAAAATAGACAAAGTCAGATGCAGCAAACTTCCCGAAAATTAGCACACTAAACACCAACACATAATACAACAACCACCTGATGACCGGTTTATCTTTTAAAGCGTGTCTGATTACAATCCCTTTCTCATTCAGATAATCAAACAGTAAGACAATTACAATGCCAGTCAACGCAATGATATGATCCACATGAGTCACCCCCATATCGTATCCTACCAATTTCATTTCGACGCCTTTAAAAAGATGACTTAAGAAATACGCAGAATCAGAAACACTTTTTGCATTAAAAAAAACCAGGGTTACAGCAAAAAAGAAAAACACTATAATTCGGCTAAAAAATTTGACCCAATATGGATTGAATCGGGAAGCAATTTTCATCCGTTTTCGCTTTGTAAAAAACTCGTAATTTATGGCTACACCTTGCAATGCTCCTAAAATAATAAAGTTCCATCCGGAACCATGCCAGATACCAATAATCAAGAAAGTAATAAACACCCCATAGACAGCCGCCCACTTCTTCCATCGAATTCGCTTAAGCAAGATTCGTTTAAAAATATAATCGTTACACCAATTTGATAAGGTCATATGCCATTTGCGCCAAAACATCGAAACATTTTGTGCAAACAAAGGTCGGTCGAAGTTATTCGATAGTTTTAATCCAAACAATTTACCAATACCTATAGCGATATCGGTGTATCCAGAGAAATCGAAGTAAATATGGAACACCTGAAGAACAAGTGTAATCAGCAAAGGAACTCCGGTAAATTCTTCTACATTTCCATAAACACTATTCACAAGTAGCACTAACCTGTCAGCTATAACCAATTTTTTAAACAGCCCCAAAAAAATTTGAATCATCCCATCATAAAATAACCCTTTATCTAAATTATAGGACTGTCTGAGTGCTGGCAAAAAGGTTTTTGAACGTTCAATCGGTCCAGCCAGTAATTTCGGGAAGAACAAAATATAACTGGCAAAAAGTCCAAAATGTCGTTCTGCCCGACCAGATCCCCGGTAAATCTCAATAAGATAGCCAATACATTCAAAAGTATAATACGAAATTCCTACTGGAATAATGAGATCAATATAAGGAATAGAGCGCCCTGAATCGATAAGCCCCAGGAGAGAATTTACATTATCAAGTAAAAAGTTGATGTATTTAAAGAACACCAATTGACCAATATTTAGCACAATTCCTGCGAGATAAAAATAATATCGGCGCCTTTTATCAGATTGCCGTTCAACAGTTATACCAAAAAAATAGTTTAACAGAACAATAAGATAGGTATACACCAAAAAGTCAACGGATAAATATCCCAAAAAGGCGGAACTGGCTAAAAGCAACACAAACCACTGTTGATTTTTTTTAACTTGATAGTATAAAATCAGCAGAACAATGATAAACATGAAAAATTCCAGGGTACTAAAAATCATATACTATACTTTCTTTTGTGTTCAGCATTACCCAGAGTTATTTATTCATAGTCTTTTTTAAAACTTCATTATTTACCTTCCCTTTCTTGAGTTTCTTTTTATCAATTTTACCATGCGGAGTTTTTGGTAATTCATCCACAAACTCAACAAATTTTGGGATACAATAGGGCTCAAGATTTCTTGAACAATATTCAACGACCTCCTTAGTATTCATATTTGTTCCAGGCACCGGCACCACAAAAGCTTTAACAGCCTGGCCGAGAATATCATCGTCCACGCCAATAACAGCACACTCAGTAATTCCCTCTATCTGAGTTATAATATGCTCTACCTCTTTGGCACTTATCCGTTCTCCGCGTGATTTGATCATATCATCGATTCTTCCGATGAAATAGAGCAAACCTTCGCTGTCCTGTTTAAAATAATCGCCGGTAAATAATAAGTTTTCTTTAAAACCCAGGGCTGGCTTGAATGTTTTTGCTGTCAAGTTCGGAGCATTCCAATATCCCTGCATTACATTCGAACCACGAACAATTAATTCTCCTGCTTCCCCGGGTTTTACCTGCTTCCCATCCTCATCAACAATAAAAACCTCACAATTCGGCATGGCCTGACCAACAGAATCAGGCTTATCATCGATCCGATCCGGAGGAAGATAGGCAATACGCTTGCACTCTGTCAAGCCAAACATGGAATAAATCTGCACATGTGGCAAGGCTTTTCGCAATTTCATGATATGATCAACCGGAAAAGAGGCTCCGGTATTGGTTATATACCTTAAGCAACGAAGATCAAACGAACGAAGATCAATGGTTTTAAAGATCATAGCAACAATC
This sequence comes from uncultured Bacteroidales bacterium, assembly GCA_964345495.1. GTDB lineage: Bacteria > Bacteroidota > Bacteroidia > Bacteroidales > UBA12077 > JAGXLC01. The sequence goes on from CAYFRV010000012.1 coordinate 21,789, forward strand.
GTTGGAACAATTGGGAAACCCGTAATTTTTTCTTTGGAGATAAGCGATAAAATTTTTGAAAGAAATATAAAAGATTTCTCCAATACAATGGTGCCTCCAAACATAAAAGCCATGATCACCTGATACAGGCCATAATCAAAAGACAACGGGAGTGTTACCAGAATTTTATCATCCGGAGTGTTCTCCAGGTATTGAATAATACTCTGGGCAGCCGAAATAATATTACGGTGAGTTTCCATTACCCCTTTAGGATCACCGGTAGACCCAGATGTATAGATAAGCCCTGCAAGATCAAGATCCAAACAACGATTCACATGGGTATACTGGGATTCATAGTCCCCTGTATTCAAGGCTGATATCGTAAAAATATTTTTCCATAAATATTCTGTAATATAAGGATGATCTTCTTCTGTGATTGATTCCGCTCCAACCCAAATAATACAACAGGAATGTGTATTCGTTGTTATGGCCTTTTTAACAATTTGTTTTTTCCTGATATCTGCAATAATTATTGCGGGTTTTGCATCGTTTATGATGTAAGAAAATTTCTGAAACTGTACAGAACTGTTAATAATCGTAAAAATTCCCCCAGCTTTCATTGCTGCATAAAAAGAGATTACCTCTTCAGGAGAATTATCCATATAGATCAGGACCCGGTCCTGACGCTGTAAACCAATATTCACGAGAATATCCGCTAACAGGTTGACGCGTTTGTATATATCAGAATAAATGTATCTTTCTGCTCCAAATATCAGAGCATCCTTATCCGGGTATTTCCTGGCTGACTCATCAAAATAGTCATAAAGTAATGTTAAGGCTTTCATCGGTTGTCGTTTATTGGGTTTATTATTACATTGATCAATGCTAACCATTGCCATTCACGAACAATGGGGCCATTCTAAGATATTCCGTAGTTTGCTGTTTACGTTTAAATGAATTAAAAATATTATTTATTGCTTCCGGCGTTTTATTTACCACTTCAGCAACTTCTTCTGCTTGATATTGATTTTCATAAGCATACCACAATAAATCCATCTCCCGGAATGGGAGCTGAAAAAAGAATTCCTCCTGTGTTTGTTCAGCGGAATAGGTATCCGTAGTGGGTGTACGCTGGATGATTTCTTTGGGGACTCCCAGATGCTCAGCGATTTGATAGACCTGTGTTTTATAAAGATGACCGATAGGCATCATATCTACCCCCCCATCGCCATGTTTCACAAAAAACCCCTGATGAATCTCTTGTTTATTAGAAGTACCAATAACAGCATAGTAGTTCTGTTCAGCATGATAATATAACATGCACATTCGGGACCGTTGTTTGAAATTGGAAGCCGCCATAATCTGAAGGAATTCCGGTGCAGGCAATGTTTTTTTATGTTCCTGGTTGTTTTCATCCACCAGGGTCAAATAAAAGACTGAAGGGAGACTGGTTTCTATCGAGGATTCGTTGAGTCCGATCTTAAATTTATGCAATTGAGGATCAAATTGCGGAAAAACACGTTTCACAGCTTCATCCCTGCGCCGGTAACAACCGAAACCCGTTAACGTATTAGTGATGTCTTCAACTTCATATGGAACATTATAGGTTTTGGCTAACAATTTCCCCAACTCAATACTTTCAGGACTAGAATCGGTTTCAGGCATCATTACGGCTAACACTTTATTGTTACCCAATGCGCGCACAGCAAGGGCTAATGTAACCGAGGAATCGATACCACCACTCACACCGATAACCCCTCCTCTTCTACGGAATTTATGCATTACATTTTTTCGGATCTGGTCACAGATGGTGTCAATAGTTTGTTCTACATCTGTCAATGTTAAAATATCTTTTGTAAATGGAATGGTTGTTTTCATAATCGATAAAATCTAAAAATTAAACAATTGAGTTACATCTGAACGTGTTTTCTTATATTTAAAACAGAAGGATCCTGAACGTGCTTACCCCGGTTGTGTACGAATTGATCATAGACCATCTGCGAAGAAATAATTCCAATCAGGGCCATATCATCCATTTCAGAAATATTTTTGCCCCTGGAATATTTTTGTTTCAATCCATCTACCTTTGCGGAATCAAATAATCCATATTTGTTAATACGTTCAGCACTAAGAAGATCACGAATAAAAGCCGTGCTTGCTGAACCGTTAATCATATGGGATATAGGAGCACGATAAGCCTGTTTGGATCGTTTGACGATGTGCGGGGGAAGTTTATTTTCCATCACTTTTTTTAGCAAATATTTTTCCGTCAACCCATTTAGCTTAAATTTCGTGGGAAAAGAGGCACAAAGTTCTATAATCCGGTGATCCAAAAACGGGTATCGTCCTTCAACAGAGTTAGCCATAGCCATCCGATCGCCCTGTGAAGACAATAAATAACCGGACATAAACAGATTAATTTCCAGCCATTGCGCTTTTGATAGTGGCGACCACTTATCAAATCCGGCGGGAATTAATTTCCTCACATCTTCCATTGCGGATTGCTGGTCATACCCATTGAGCAAAGAGGGCGAGAGATAATTCTGAATTCGCGAGGTGTTATGCCACCTAATGAGATGAGAATAAAAGGGGGAAGCTGTTTCTTGCAATTGATATCCGAAAAACATTTTTAGCATTCCGGGACTTGCATTTCTAATATAGGGAATGTAAGGATAGAGTTTCTTCAATAACAATGGACGATAAGCTGAATCCGGAAACTTCGCCCAAAAGTGGCGAATGATCGTTTCTTTAAAAATATTGTACCCTGCGAGCATTTCGTCGGCACCTTCGCCGGTGATAACCACTTTTATTCCATTATCTCTGACAAGTTTGGAAAGGAAATACATCGGAGCCGGTGCAGTTCGTATTATGGGTACTTCAGTGTGCCAGATCACCCTGGAAAAATGTTCAGCAATATCATCATTGGAACAAACAAACCGTTTATGCTCTGTTTTCAGATAAGTGGAAGCTTCCTGTTGGAACTTCGTCTCATCAAACTGGGCATCTTCAAAACCAATAGAGAAAGTTTGCAGATTATGAGGCTGTATTTCCTTTACGAACCGGGTGGTTGCCGTTGAGTCAATGCCACCACTTAAATAAGCTGCAACGGGAACATCTGACCGTAGTCGCAATTTAATGGAATCGTAAAACAATTCCTCAAACCGATTCATTGCTTCCTGTAGGGTATAATTTTCCGGGGAAAACTCGAGCTTCCAATATCTTTTTATCTTGAGCATCCCTTTTTTGAAGGTTAAATAATGCCCGGGAGGCACTTCATAAACATCTTCAAACACCGTATTGGGAGTTAAGGGCGCCCAGAAAGTAAAAATCTGATGTAACGCCTTCTTATTAATCGCTGGATGAACACCAGGGCATTGCAGAATGGACTTTATTTCCGAAGCAAAAATCAAATTATCATTCTTCCGTGTATAGTACAAAGGGCGTATTCCTACCCGGTCGCGGGCAAGAAAAATGTCCCCTGAATTTTTATCCCAAATCGCAAATGCAAACTGACCGTTCAGCATGTGGAGACAGTCCTCGCCATAAAACGCATAAAGCTGAACAAGCACCTCGGTATCGGATTTAGTCCTAAACTGACACCCTTTCTCTTCCAGGTCTTTTCTTAGTTCCAGATAATTAAAAATCTCGCCATTGAAAACAATCCAATATCTTCCATACTGATCGGAAATGGGTTGAGTTCCACCAGCAAGATCAATAATATTTAATCGCACATTACCCATAGCAAGCTGGGGGGCTGTAATAATTCCGCATTCATCGGGTCCCCGATAATGAATTTGAGCCAGCATGTGCTTTAGTGTATCTGGTTGCGCATAATCTTTCCTGGATACACTATATATTCCAGCTATTCCACACATAAAACGATGAGTTAAGTTTTAACGGCCAGTTTTTGATTCACATAGTTAACAATGGCATTAATTGATTCGAAATTTTCTTCTATAAAATCCTTGTCCTCTGTCTTCACATCAAACGTTTCTTCTAAAAAAGAAATTAGGGTGATAAACCCCATTGAATCAAAATACCCTTCCTTAAAGATTAGGGTATCATTCTGAATATTCCCGGGATCAGCATAGGTGTTATCTGCGATAAACCGGTGAACCTGTTCCTTAATTTGATCATCACTATACATGACTTAAAGAATTAATGGTTAAACAATTGGTATATACAACCCAAATTGAGCGATTCTCGCTCACGGTAAAGAAATTGTTAGCATTTCACTTCACCTGTTCGGTGAAATGCGACAATTTCTAAATCGGGGTTATAACTAAGTAAAGCGCTTTTTCACTTTCCCGATAAAAATCGGGACAGGCTGT
>CAYFRV010000013.1:0-12715 GCA_964345495.1 uncultured Bacteroidales bacterium
TTTGGAGCGTAAAGAGAAATTTATGCGTTTTTATTTTTTTATGCTCATACGAACCTTTTCGTAAATTCGTCAATCGCACTACCGCTCTCTCGCTTCATCGCCTTTTCGAGCATTCAAACCCTCGCCCCCTTACACTGTCGCCCCCTCTCTCTTTTATTATATTTTCTATATTTTTTTAATAAAAGACGCTACTCCTGAAAATCTCAGTTCACAAACTGTTGTTTATTTTCTGGTAACTCAGAAATGCCACTTAATTTTTCTAAATTTGATCCAAAAATAAAAACGATGAAAAAGGTTCTATATACAGTTTTACTGGTAATTATCGGGCATTTTGTATTAGCCCAGAATTCTTCGCGTGAATTTGTCCGTTTTTCTCAGGATAAAAACAAATACAACGTAAAAGTAAGTGACGGGACTTACCGCATTGTTTTTTATACTCCCGATATTGTCGAAACTACATTTATTCCACAAGAAGAGTCTTTCATCAATAAGTCGCATGCTGTGGTGATGGATCCGAAGTCAATCCAGACAGATGTTAAGCGGGATCGGAATATAATACATATTGAGAGTGCTTCTGTTGCTGTTAAAATTGAGAAGGATCCATTTCAGATTTCTTATTATAAGGATGAAGAGCTTATTATTTCAGAAAAGAAAGGTTATTTGAAGGATTCTTTAGAAAAAATCCAATTCAATTTAACAGAGGAAGAAGCACTATATGGAGGCGGTGCGCGTGCTTTGAGCATGAAGCGGAGAGGACACCGTCTGGAATTATACAACAGGGCTCATTATGGTTATGAAGAACGTAGTAAACTACTGAACTATACTATGCCCGTGGTGCTTTCTTCAAAACAATACCTGGTACATTTTGATAATCCCGCCATTGGCTATTTGGATTTAGATAGTAAAGGTGACAATACCCTGTCTTACGAAACTATTTCAGGCAGAAAAACTTACCAGGTTGTAGCAGGTGATTCATGGCTGGATATTATTGACAATTATACCGATTTGACGGGGAAGCAACCTATGCTGCCACGTTGGGCTTTAGGCAATTTCTCCAGTCGCTTTGGTTATCATTCTCAGGAGGAGACAATGAAAACCATTCGGAAATTTAAACAGGAAGAGATACCTGTAGATGCTGTTATACTTGATATTTTCTGGTTTGGAAAAACCATAAAAGGCACAATGGGGAACTTGGCTTTTTACAGGGATTCATTTCCCCAGCCCAGGCAAATGATTAACGATTTGCAGAATAAAAATGTGGAGACCATTTTAGTCACCGAACCCTTCATCCTGACCACCTCAAATCGCTGGGAAGAAGCTGTCAGAGAAGATATTCTGGCTAAGGATTCAACGGGAGAACCATACACGTATGATTTTTATTTTGGTCATACCGGATTGATAGATATTTTCAGCGATAAGGGTTACTCCTGGCTGAAAGACCAAACCAAACGATTGCTTGGGATGGGTGTGACAGGTATTTGGGGTGACCTTGGAGAGCCCGAGGTACATCCTTCGGATCTAATTCACGCTAAAGGAACTGCTGATGAAGTACATAATATCTACGGGCATCAATGGACCAAGCTGGTTGATGAAGCCTTTCACGAGTATAATCCCAATATGCGTCCATTTGTTTTAATGCGGGCCGGTTATTCGGGAAGTCAGCGTTATGGAATCCTACCATGGTCGGGAGATGTAAATCGTACATGGGGCGGTATGAAAAGCCAACCGGAAATTGCACTTCAAATGGGAATGCAGGGAGTTGGATACATGCACAGCGATTTGGGTGGTTTTGCCGGGGACAATCTGGACGATGAGCTATATGTGCGTTGGTTGCAATACGGAGTGTTTCAGCCGATTTACCGTCCGCATGCACAGGAAGAAGTTCCGAGTGAGCCCGTTTATCGAAGCGACAAGGCAAAACGCCTGGCAAAGAAAGCTATTGAATTGCGCTATCGGTTACTTCCATATAACTACCATTTGGTTTATAAAAATCACAAAACCGGTGCGCCCTTGATGCGTCCCTTGCTGTTTGAAGAACCTGGTAATGAAGAATTATATCATTACGATGATGCCTATTTATGGGGAAATGATATTTTAGTAGCACCCATTGTTGAAGCCGGAAAGTCGAAAAAATCTGTTTATTTTCCTGAAACTTCAAATTGGTTCGACTTTTATACCGATAAAAAATATGAAGGAGGAAAAACAGAAACGGTGCAAGTTAACGAACAATCCATTCCTACATTTGTCCGCGGAGGAGCATTTATTCCAATGACTAAAGCCAGCCAAACAACAAAACCATATAAAGGCCACGAATTGATTTTGCACCATTTCTTTGACCCTGAGTTAGAAAAGAGTCAGTCACAATTATATAATGACGACGGATCAACTGTGAAGCCTGTTGAGAAAGGAAAATATGAGTTGATGGAGTTTTGCGCTCAACAGGAAGATAACACGCTAAATATTAGTTTTGAAGGTCATTCTGGTTCGAATTATTCACCCTCTGCAAAGTCTATTGAGTTAATCATCCATAATGTGCAAACCAAACCCGAAAAAGTGGAAGTGGAAGGAAAAACGTTACCTGTAAATTGGGATGATCGCTCAAAGTATTTAAAAATTAATCTAAACTGGAACGTACAGCAAGATATTAAAGTTGAAGTTGAATTTGATGAATAATTAAGTGTTAAGCAATCGGTAAAAGGGCAAGTTTATGGCATAGTATAATCAAATGTATTGTCAAAAAGCTATATTTTTGATAAGCATTACATATGTTTGTGAATCTGCCCTGTTATGTTGTTTCATCGCAGCTTTGCATCTTCACCATTTTGTATTTTCGCCTCCTCGCCTTTTCCCTCCTTCGCTCCTTCGCTGTTTCTTCTCGCTAATCTAAATCACTTCACTAACTACAAAAGTACTGCCGCCAACATAGATCATATCATTTGGGTTAGCTGCTTTTTTTGCTGCATTTAACGCCTCTTCGGAAGTAGGGTAGGCATGGCCATTTAAACCAGCTTTTGCTGCTTGTTGTTTTAGATTGTTTTCGTCCAGTGCTCTGGGAATATTAGCTTTTGTGAAGTAGAAGTGGGCATCTTTTGGGAATAATGATAGCACACCTTCAAGGTTTTTATCATTTACAAACCCCAAAACAAAATGAATATGGTAATAATCCATTTTTTCCAGCTGTTCCATGTTTGTTTTAACTCCTTCAGCATTGTGTGCCGTGTCACATAGGATAAGCGGAGAGGTTTCCAGTACTTGCCATCTACCAAGAAAACCGGTGTTCTTTTTTACTTTTGAAAGGCCTTTTTGGACATCTTTCGCTTTAAATAGGAAGGTACCCTTTAAAAGATCCAATGCTTTCAGGACTGTTGCCAGATTTTTTCTTTGGTAAGCGCCCAGGAGGTCTGTTGTTAATTCATACAGATATTGATCCGTTTTTTTATCAAATACTTTAATCGAATTTTTAAGGGGATCGAAGATTACAGATGGTTCCAGAATATAATCTTCATCGGCGAAGAAAAGCGATGTTTTTACATGTTCAGCCTTTTCCCGGAAAACGGGTTTGGTTTCCGGCTGCGATTCTCCTATGACGACGGGAATCCCTTTCTTTATTATTCCGGCTTTTTCCCGGGCAATAGATTGTAGAGAATTCCCCAGAAAAGCAGTATGATCCAGACCAATATTCGTAATGATAGAAATTTCAGGATAAATAATGTTTGTAGAATCGAGCCGTCCGCCCATTCCTACTTCAATCACAGCGACGTCAACACGTTGTTCTTCAAAATACTTAAAAGCCATGGCAACGCTCATCTCAAAGAAAGAAGGCTTAATTTCCTCAAAGAAACGTTTGTTTCCCGTAATAAATCTTGTTACATCGTTTTTGGTGATCATTTCACCATTCACGCGAATTCGTTCCCGGAAATCCTTCATGTGAGGTGAAGTATAAAGCCCTACCTTATAACCGGCTTCTTGTAGTATGGAAGCTAAGGTATGAGATACAGAACCTTTCCCGTTTGTCCCTGCCACATGGATTGTTTTATACGATTTATGTGGTTCGCTGAAGTATTCGTCAATACGATAGGTTTTTTCCAGGTCTATTTTATAAGCAGCTTTCCCTGTTCGCTGATACATAGGTATCTGGCGAAACATCCAGTTGACAGTTGTTTCGTAATCATTGTTTTTTGGGGTCATTTTTGCTGCCATTTAGAGTAGTGGATTCTTTCGGGTTTAAAACGCTCCGGAGTTTCTTTTTGTTCAGCGGGCCATCCAATTGAAATAATTGAGAAAGGGTGGATGTGATCAGGCAGTTGAAACAGCTTCTTTATTTCTTTTTTGCGTTCTTCACGTGGATGCAGTCCGAGCCAGACAGCTCCCAGTCCTTTTGCATGTGCTGCCAAAAGCATGTTTTGAGTTACTGCACCGCAATCTACGGCCCAATAGCCATCTCCATGCTGGAGCTCTTCATCGCCACAAACCAGAATTGCAGCCTGTGCATCTTTTAGCATCTTAGCATACGCATGTATATTGATTATCTTTTCAAAGGTTTCCTTGTTTTCAATAACAATGAAATGCCATGGTTGACAATTTACAGCGGAAGGAGCATACATTCCGGCTTTTATTATTTCTTCCAGGTCCTCTTTGCTTACAGGGTCTGCAGTGTATTTTCGGATGCTTCTGCGTGTAATTAAACCTTCATATAATTCCATATAATAATATTTTAAGGATTCTTATAAACTTCAACAAATTTTAATTAAGTCAAGCCACAAAAAATTACTACTTTTATGCAAAAATATATCTCTAAATGGCTAGCACCAAAAAAATTTTTGTAATTGATACCAATGTCATTTTACATGACTATCGGTCTATTTATAATTTCCAGGAAAACGACATTGTCCTGCCGATTGTTGTATTAGAAGAATTGGATCATCTGAAAAAGGGCAATGACATTATTAATTTTCATGCCAGAGAATTCACACGTCAATTAAATGACCTCACGGGCGATTATCTTTTTAATGGTGGAATTAAACTGGGAGAAGAACTCGGGAAACTTTATGTGGAAACAGGAAAACCTTCCTCCACAAAAATACAGGAATCGTTTCCTGAAAATTCCCCTGATCACAGAATTCTGGCAATTACAGAAGCGGTTAAGGAAAAAAATAATAAGAAAGACGTGATCCTGATCAGTAAAGACATCAATCTGCGTCTAAAAGCCAAGTCAATAGGAATATCAGCACAAGATTATGAATCTGATAAAGTGCTTGATATCGAACCGCTAAATAAGAATATTGAAGTTCTGGAAGATGTAAATGCTGAACTGATTGATAGGCTGTATAATACTGATAATGAAGGTGTTTCTCCCGAAGAATTTGGATTGACTCCTTTCTCGAATCAGTATTTTATTCTAAAAAGCAATTCAACCAGCGCCCTTGCTTTTTTTGATCCTGTTGATAAAATGATTAAAAGGGTGGAAAAGCAAAGGGTTTACAGCATTACTCCACGTAATGCAGAACAAACTTTTTCGGTTCATGCACTTTTAAGAAATGAAATCGAACTTGTTGCATTGACCGGGAAAGCAGGAACCGGCAAAACACTTTTGGCGCTGGCCTCAGCGCTTCATCAGGAAAAAAATTACAACCAGATTCTTTTAGCACGGCCAATCGTGCCTTTGGCAAACAGAGATCTGGGGTATTTGCCAGGTGATGTGAATGAGAAAATTACGCCTTATATGACACCGCTTTATGATAATCTTTCTGTGATAAAGAATCAATATAAGGCAAATACCAAAGAGTATAAAAAGATTGAAGAAATGCAGGAAAGTGAGCGCCTGGTTATAAGTCCACTGGCCTACATACGCGGAAGAAGTCTCTCGAATACATTCTTTATCATTGATGAGGCGCAGAATTTAACCCCTCACGAAATAAAAACCATTATCACCAGGGCAGGGGAGGGTACGAAAATGGTTTTTACCGGAGATATTCAACAAATTGATTCTCCATACCTGGATATGAAATCGAATGGATTAAGTTATTTGACTGATAAGATGATTAAACAGGATATATTTGCTCACGTGAATCTTGTTAAAGGAGAACGAAGTTATCTTGCAGAATTGGCAAGTGATTTATTATAAAAAATATGATATAAATATGAAAAGTTATAAGCAGTTATTTATTGTCCGTCACGGAAAGTCTTCATGGGAATATGAACATGTGGACGATATCGACAGACCTTTGAAAGTCAAAGGAATTAATGATGCCTATGCAATGGCAGAGAGCCTGAATTCTAAAAATAAAAAACCACAATTGATACTTAGTAGCCCGGCAAACAGAGCTTTGCATACTTCGATCATTTTTGCAAGAGTTCTTGATTATCCTTTGTCTAATTTGAGATTGAATGAGATGATTTATAATGGCGAGGAGGATGATATTCTTAAGTTAATTTATGAAACAGATGATAACATTTCAACCTTGATGGTTTTTGGTCATAATCCGGTTTCCACAGATCTTTCGAATATTTTTTTAAAAGAAAAGCTGGATAAATTACCTACTGCGGGCATTACTTCATTAAATTTTAAAGCAGAAAGATGGAAAGATATTTCAAAAGATAATGTCTCAACAGAATTAGTTGATTATCCAAAAAAAACTAAAAAATAGTATGATACTTTGAAATTACTTAAGTTTGCAGCAATCGATATAGGAACCAATGCAGTCCGGTTATTGTTTTCCAATGTAACCGAAAACAAAAAAGACACTACTTTCAGCAAAGCTTCCCTGATCAGGGTTCCTCTCCGGCTTGGCCATGATGTGTTTAATGAAGGTAAAATTGAGGAAGTCAAAAGAGAAAAGCTTATCAGCACCATGCATGCTTTTCATCATTTAATTAATGTACACGATGTTATAGATTTTCGTGCCTGTGCAACATCGGCGATGCGAGATGCTGTGAACGGCAGGGAAATAGTAGATATTGTAAGAAAAAGAACAGGGATTAATATTGAAATTATTGATGGTAAAACCGAAGCTGAGATTATCTATTCAAACAGAATTGTAGATTTGGTTGATAGTTCAAAACCTTATTTGTATGTTGATTTGGGAGGCGGAAGTACAGAGCTTACCTTGTTTTCAAACAATCAGGCTCAGATGTCCAACTCATTTAACATTGGAACGATACGAATACTGAGGGAAAAAGTGGAATCTTCGGAATATGACAAAATGAAGCATTTCCTAACAAAAATCAAAACTCAATATCCATCAGTTGAACTCATTGGCTCAGGCGGTAATGTCAATAAAATATTTAAACTAGCCGGTGGAAAAAGCATGCAACCAATAAAGCTGAAAGAGGTACAGGAAGTCTATGAAATGCTTCTTCCTTTTTCTGTTGATGAACGTATAAAAGTTTTTGGATTGAGGCCGGACAGGGCGGATGTAATTGTTCCGGCGGCCGAACTTATAATGAAAATAATGAAATGGTCAAATGCCAAAAAAATGCTTGTTCCCAAATTTGGAGTGGCCGATGGATTAGTTCGTCAACTTTATTACAATTATAAAAAGCATAATGATTAAACTTTTCTTCATTCATATTGTGTAAATTTGCTACCTGAAAGTAAAAAATGAAGTATTACTGTGTTGGTATAGCTTCATTAAAGCTGGTTTAGTTAACAAAAGAAAGGGTGGAATTGAAGAAAGTTGCTTTTCATACGTTGGGATGCAAGTTAAATTTTGCGGAGACTTCTTCCATTGCCAGAAAGTTTACTGACAATGGTTATGAACGGGTTGAATTCAATGATAACGCAGATATCTATATAATCAACACTTGCTCCGTTACACAAAAAGCCGATAAAAAGAGCCAACAATTTATTAAAAAAGCACGCAAACAAAATTCTGATGCTCAAATAGTTGTCATGGGTTGCTATGCTCAGCTTCAAACTGAAAAAATAGCATCAATAGAAGGCGTAGATCTGGTTTTAGGAAGTAATGAGAAATTTAGAGTGAAGGAATATTTGGAAAACAGAGAAAAAACAGGAAAACCGGAAATTCATTCGTGCAATATTGAAGACGCAGTAGCTTATTTTCCATCTTTTTCTTATGGAGATCGTACCCGGTCTTTCTTAAAAATTCAGGATGGGTGTGATTACCATTGTTCCTATTGCACGATTCCCTTAGCCCGCGGAAACAGCCGAAATCAAAGCATTCAGAGTATTGTTGAGGAAGCCCGGAAAATTGGACAGACAGAGGTAAAAGAGATTATCCTTACAGGTGTGAATATTGGAGACTTTGGAAAGACCACAGGAGAAAGTTTTTTGGAGCTGATAAAGGCGTTGGATCAAGTAGAAGGAATAGAACGAATCCGCATTTCATCTATTGAGCCGAATTTATTAACCAATGAGATCATTGCTTTCGTAAGTCGTTCTGAAAAAATCCTGCCTCATTTCCACATACCGCTTCAGTCGGGTTGCAATGAGATTTTAGCTCAAATGAAGCGCCGATATAAAAGGGAATTGTTTCAGGATCGGGTAGAATATATTAGAAAGGAAATTCCTGATGCATATATTGGCGTGGATGTTATCGTAGGCTTTCCCGGTGAAGACAAGAATAAATATCAGCAAACTTATCAATTTCTGGAAAATCTGGATGCATCATATTATCATGTGTTTTCGTACTCCCAAAGACCTAATACACCTGCTGCTTTGATGCACAATCAAGTACCTGAAAGCACAATAACTCATAGGAGCAAGGAATTACAGCAACTTGCCGGGCAAAAGCAGATGGATTTTTACAGGCAAAATCTGGGTGTTGCACGTCCGGTGTTATTTGAAAGTTACAGGAAAAAGAATAATATGTTTGGATTTACGGATAATTATATAAAAATTGAATTGCCTTACAGCAACGAGCTCATAGATCAGATAAAAAAAGTTCAGTTAAAAGAGGTTAACGAAAATGGTAATGTAACAGGAGCAATCCTTTCTTAAATCATATTAAACATAAAAAAGTAAAGACTAATGAATATAGAAGAAATAACCAAGGAAGTAATCGAATTAACAAATTCTGTAGGAAAATATATTCAATCCGAAAGAGAAAAATTGACCTCGGAAAATGTTGAAAAAAAAGGGTTACACGATTTTGTTACTTATGTTGACAAAAATGCTGAAGAAAAGCTGGTGAAAGGATTAGAGAAAATTCTGCCCGAAGCTGGTTTTATTGTTGAAGAGGATACCATTGAAAAGAAAGGGCAACGATTTAACTGGATCGTTGATCCATTAGACGGTACAACAAATTACATTCACGGACTCACCCCTTTTGCCATCAGCATAGCCCTCGCCGATAATGAAAAAACGGTTATGGGAGTTGTTAACGAATTGGGTTTTGAGGAAGTTTTCTACTCCTGGGGCGGTAATAAAGCTTTTCGGGATGGAAAACCCATTAGCGTTTCTAAAGTTGAATCACTTAAGGAGAGCATGATTGCCACAGGTTTTCCGTATAATAACTTTACACGCCTCCAGCCTTTTCTCCGGAGTCTCGAACACTTTATGCGGAATACTCATGGCATAAGACGATTTGGCTCAGCAGCTACAGACCTTGTGTATGTGGCTTGTGGAAGATTTGAAGGTTTTTATGAATATAGCCTGAAACCATGGGATGTTGCAGCAGGAGCTTTTATTGTTCAACAGGCCGGAGGAGCTGTATCTGATTTCAAAGGGGGAGAAGACTACCTTCACGGCCAGGAGGTTGTTGCAGCCTCAGATAAAATTTTTGATGAATTCAAAGGAATGATCAAAGATTTTTTCTACGGTGAATAAAGTTAAACTTGTTACAAAAATTAGCTAATGACTCGTATCGGCATTTTTTTATTTGAAATTTTCGGGAAACTCTTGGGTAAATTGCCTAAACGAGGGATTTATGCTTTGTCAGATTTTCTTTATTTTATTGGTTTTTATCTGATCCGCTATCGAAGAAAAGTAGTTTTTGAGAATTTGAAAAATGCTTTTCCAGATAAATCAGAAAAAGAGGTTAAAAGCATTTCCCGGCGTTTTTTTCACCATCTGAGCGATGTAATGGTTGAAAACATTGCCAGTCTTTACATGAAACCTGACAAAATAAAAAAATTTGTTACATTCAAGAATATTGAAGTTCTTACATATCTTTATCAGAAAAATAAAAATATTACTGCGTTAATCGGACATTATGGAAACTGGGAGTTCTTAACAACCATTCCGCCATATACTTCATATACTATACTTAGTGTTTACAAGCCTTTAAGAAATAAATTTTTCGACAGAAGAACTTACCAAATGAGAGAAAGGCAGCAGGCGGTTCCTGTTCCGATGAAAAAGGTATATAAGGTAATTGTCGAATACGAACAAAAGAAACAACCTTACGTTTTAGGAATGGTAGCAGACCAGTCTCCTCCTAAACGGGAAATCAACTACTGGACAACTTTCCTGAACCAGGATACAGCCTTTTTTACAGGTTCCGAGAAGATAGCAAAACGATTTAATCATGCTGTAATTTTTACGGCAGTTCATAAAGTTGAGAGAGGGCATTATGAAGTGGAATTAATTAAGCTATTTGAAAACGCCAAAGATGCCGAAGAGAATGAAATTACAGAGAAATATGCCCGTACCCTTGAGCAGATTATTCGTGAAAAGCCGGAATACTGGCTTTGGTCCCACAGACGATGGAAGCATAAAAAATCCGATAACTAGGCAAATTCAGAAGTAGAAGTAAATATTAAAATGGCCGTCAATTTGTCATTTAGCAAGTAGCAGTTTGCAATGGCAGATGAAAGGATGAAGGGTGCGAAAGGGTGAAAAGTTTCTGGTTGGATAAAGCTCGAGGGTGAAATAGCGAAGGGGGGCGAAGAAGCAAAGAGGAAACATGGCGAAGGGGCAAAGCCCCGAAAAGCAATAACATAGGGTGAAGCAAAGCGAAGCCCTATGAATAAAAAACTCTACTCCCTTAAGCTCTGAAAGAGCGAAATCTATATCATCAATCTATTCGACAAACACTTCACCATATCGCCTCTTCGCTCCTTCTTCCACTTGTTTTTTTACCATCGGATTCAACATCTGCAATTACCACTTCATTTTTCCACCTGTCACTAGTTCTGAATTTCCATTATCTATATATTTGTATTAACGAATATCAATATGTTAATAATTTCTCAATTTTTTTGCTAAATTTGATATGAACGATATTTAAAAGATGAATATCTGCTTACAATCTATAAGTTTAACACAATTTACAAGGAGGATAAATTATGATAAATAACTTACAGGAAATATTTTCAAGAAGCGCAAAAGGCATGAAGCGCTCTGCAATAAGAGAAATATTGAAGCTCACACAGAAGCCGGAGGTAATTTCTTTTGGAGGAGGACTCCCTTCAGCAGAATCATTCCCGGTTGAAGAGCTAAAAGATATTATAACCGAACTCTTTAATGAAGAAGGGGCTGATGCTTTGCAATATAGTGCTACCGAGGGAATACCGGAGCTTAAAGATGTGTTGGTGGAGCGTCATAAAAAAGAAGGCTTTGATATTGAAAGCAATAATCTTTCCATTACTACTTCATCTCAGCAAGGGCTTTATTTACTGGGTAAAATTTTCATTGATCCGGGTGATAAGGTCATTTGCGGTTTACCTTCTTATTTAGGAGGTATAAGTGCATTCAATACTTTTGGAGCAGATCTACAGGGTATTAAATTCGATGATAAAGGCATGAGAGCAGATAAGCTTGAGGAAAAACTTGAAGAGCTAAAGAAAAACAATGACATGCCTAAATTTATCTACATTATTCCTGATTTTCAAAACCCGGCAGGTATTACTATGCCTGAGACGAGAAGAAAAGAGATTATTGAACTGGCAAAAAAATATGATGTGCTGATTGTAGAAGATAGTCCTTACAGGGAAATCCGTTTTGAAGGCGAACACCAAAGAACCCTTTTCCAATTGGACAATAGCGGACAAGTAATTACACTGGGTACTTTTTCAAAAACGTTTGCACCGGGACTGCGTCTCGGATGGGCAATCGGTAACGAAGATATCATTGATAAAATGGTAATTGCCAAACAATCTATAGACCTTTGTACGCCCACGCTAACACAAAAAATTGCTGCACGTTATATTAAAAAGGGATATTTTGATATTAACCTTAAGAATACAATTAAACAATACCATAACAAACGGGATAACATGATAAAATCCTTCAGGGAACATATGCCTGAAGGCGTGACATGGACAGAACCAGAAGGAGGTTTGTTCTTATTCCTGCAACTTCCCGAATATATGGATTCAGAAGAATTATTTCACAAAGCTATTGAAAAGAACGTAGCCTTTGTCATGGGCAGTGTTTTCCATTGTGACGGAAGTGGAAAAAACACCATGCGTATCAATTTCTCATATATGCCGGAGGATAAAACCAGAGAAGGGGTAAAAAGACTGGCCGAAGCGATCAAAGAAGAAATGAACAATAAAGAATAGAATTTTGATTAGCTTTTCTTTGCCTTTAGCCATTGGCTTTTTGCTTTTGACTAAAGGCAAAGATTTTTCTGTTACTTCTGCTAAAAGAGAGAATCATGACTCTCCATACTTGATCAGCAGCTTTGCCGCTACAGTCTCTTTCCACCGGTTGACTTCTGCCTGTTTTAACACCAACAGCAGAGCGAATTTTGTAATTCTGCCTCACCAGCTGCCTACACTATTATGACCCTAAAGACATCGCCAACAGCCA
>CAYFRV010000013.1:12815-23979 GCA_964345495.1 uncultured Bacteroidales bacterium
AGCTAACATTATCGCTCACTTTTAATTTCTATATGGACCATTTTTTAAATTCATTATATTCAAAACCTCATTTTTATTTTATACATTTGTTAGTTAGGTAATAATAATTTACAAAAATTATGAACACACGTCCCGGGTTAATTATATTACTTTTATTACTTGTTTCTTACATAAGCTTTGCACAAGGCCAGAGAAAATTAAAACGTACTTTTATTGACGCAGAATATCATCTGCTTTATAATGAATATGAAGATGCGCTTCCATTATTTGAAGAGTTATATGAAAGTGGAAAAAAGACACCAAATATAAATTATCGGATTGGTCAGTGTTATTTGCAATTAAAAGGAGAGAAGGGAAAAGCGTTGCCATATCTGGAAAGAGCAGTTCATAATATAACCGGAGAATATGAAGTTGGTCACTTTGACGAAAATAAAGCACCCCAAAAGGCGCTGTATTATCTTGGAGTAGCTTATCGTATGAACAACGATATCGACAAAGCTATAACGACCTTTAATAATTATAAAAAAAAGGTAGAGGATGATCAGGAGGAGCTCAAATTAGTTAATGCAGAAATTAAAGCCTGCAGTACTGCTCTTGAGTTCAAAACGAGGCCAATGAATATGTTTGAAAAAAATATGGGTAAAAGAATAAATTCTTCCAGTGCAGATTTATGTCCAGTAGTTTCAGGAGATCAAAACAGAATGGTGTTTGTAAGAAAGTTGAAATTTTATGACGCCATTTTCTTTTCACAAAAAATTGACGGAAAGTGGAGTTCTGCCAAAAATGTTTCACTTGAATTTGATTCTCCCCGTCCGCTTAAACCCGTTCATTTATCTTATGATGGTGAAACTCTTTATCTGGCCCGGAATGATAACAATGATTATAATATTTATATCAGCAGATTTTCAAAAAACCGATGGTCTCCGGTTGAACCACTCAGCGAGAGAATAAACTCCGGGGCTTTCGAAATGCATGCCTCAACAACTAAAGACGGCAATATTTTATATTTCAGTAGTAACCGGGATGGAGGATATGGAGGATACGATATCTACAAATCTTTTAAAGATGAAAATGGTGAATGGTCAGACCCCGAAAATCTGGGAGGCACAATTAACACTGCCTTTGATGAAGCGACGCCTTTTATAACAGAAAACCGGGAAAAACTTTACTTCAGCAGTAAAGGTCACAAAAATATGGGCGGACATGATATTTTTTATAGTGAAAGAAAAAATAACAAATGGAGCAGACCTGTAAATATGGGATATCCAATCAATACAACTGATAACGATAAGTTTTTCTTCCCTTTAAAAAATGGAAAAATTGCATATTATCCAAGAGTAAAACCCGACAATTACGGGAAAACAGATATTTATAAACTTGAATTATATAAACGCGAGAATATTCCTGAACAAGAAGAGAACTTGGATATTTCGGGATCAAAAAATTAAAAAATAGAAATGAAATCTTCTTTACATAAAAAACAAAAAAGCACTCAGCTTCTCAGTTGCATATTCTTTTTCTGGATGATTACCTGCTTTTTACCAACAAACAGTATAAGTCAGGAGCCTTACGAGCTACAGGAAATGTTTATGGATGCGGAAGCTTGGTTTTATTTTCAGGATTATAAAAATTCTTTGCCGCTTTATAAGAGAGTCCACGAGGCTTATCCCGAAAATGATAACATAAATTATAAGATTGGTTTCTGTTATCTAAATATTGATGGACAAAAACGTAAGGCAATCCCTTATTTGGAAAAGGCAGCAGAAAATATTACATATAATTATACGAGGGAATCCTTTTATGAAAGAAAAGCCCCGGTAGATGTACTTTTTTATCTCGGAAATGCTTATAGGATTGATAATCAGCTTAAAAAAGCCAGAGAAACATATAAAAAATTTGAAAATAAAGTAAAGAACCGAAACTCTATCTTTTTTGATAAAAGCAGGTATGATTTTGAATATCTGCAAAAGCAACTTGAGGCATGCGATATTGCAAAAGAGATGATGAACAATCCTGTTAATTATACTGCCGAGAATCTGGGACTTCCTGTTAATACGCCACAATCAGAATTTAACCCTGTTGTTTCAGGAGATGGCAAGACGATGGTCTTTACGGCAGAAAAGAAATTTTATACAGGTGTTTTCATGTCAAAAAAAGAAGGAGGAAAATGGTCTCCGCCAATAAATCTATTGCCGCAACTAGGTATTGATGGTGATTGTGAAACTACTTCTATTTCTCATGATGGTACAGAGCTTTATTTATACAGAGAAGACGAACTTGTTGGTAATTTATATGTAAGCTATTTCAGAAATGGCGAGTGGAGTAATATTGAAAAGCTGGGGGGAAATATCAGCACTAAATATTGGGAAAGTCATGCTTCTATTTCATCAGATGGTCAAAAGCTTTATTTTACAAGCAATAGAGAAGGTGGTTTTGGGGAATTAGATATATACGTTTCTGAAAGAAAAGATGATGGCTCATGGGGAAAGGCTGAAAATTTAGGTGCCACAGTTAATACACAATGGAGGGAAGATACCCCCTTTATTACAGCAGATGGACAGAAGTTATTTTTCTCTTCAGAAGGACACCGAAATATGGGTGGGTTCGATCTTTTTGTATCCCATAAGACTTCCGAAGGATGGAGCAAACCTGAAAACATTGGCTATCCTGTAAATTCTACCAATGATGACAAGTTTCTGTCGCCAATTAATGGAGGTGTCTATGCTTATCATTCTAAATTTAATAGAAAAGCAGGCGGGAAAAGGGACATCTTCAAATATAATCTGAATGAGACAGGAATTAAAGATTATATAGAAGTGGAAGGGGTGTTAACATATAAATCTCCGGAAGATAAAACCCGGGAAGATTTCTACATCAATGTAATAAATAAGAAATCCCGGGATACAATTGCCAAATTGCGACCCGATGAACTTAACTCAAGAGATATCACATTTAAAACGCCAACCGGTAAAAATCATTTAATATATGAATCCCCAAAATTAGAGAACAATGACCAGTATATTGTATCTCAGGATTATGAAATCAGGGAAAAATATTTAGAGCCTGTTAAAACAGCCGAACTGGAAGAAGAAAAACCCCAGATTAACCTGGAAAAGGAAGCGTTTAAGGTACAGTCAGGAGAAGAAAGCCTGAAGATCAAATTGCAGTTGAAAGGAGGTAATAAATTAATTGTAAATACTTTTAGTGAGGGTCAATTAATTAATACGGAAGAATTTTCAATAGATCAGGAAGATTTCGTATACGAATATGAACCTGAAGAAGAAAATAGCAGGTTGACTTTTAGCCTTTTTAGTAACAATGAAGAAATCTTCTCTAAAGATGTAAATGTTACCATAGATTCCCTCAAAGACATGGCAAGTGAAAAGGAATCAGGAGCAAAGCTGGAAATTGAAGGAACAGATGTTGCTTTATCCGCTGAAAATAAAAAGGTTAAGATTAGGCTTTCAGTAGAGGAGGGCTCAAGGTTGTTTGTTGAAACTTATGTAGATGGCGAGATAATCAACAAGGAAGAGTTTAATATTGATAAAGATCAGTTTACTTATGAATATGAGCCTAAAGCAGAAAAAAGCAAAATCAATTTTAAAATCGTAGATGAAAATCAGAATATCAGAAATAAAGAGATTGTCATTTCGCATAAGCCAATTACAGATGAGCTAAAATCCCTTATGGGCAACATGAATAAATTTAATGCGAAGTATCTAAGCCAACATCTTGAAAAATACGATACTGACAAGCTTACTTCTGAAGAATTTATGCAGGCATTATTTAATGATACCTCGAAAACAGACGTAAAAGTTAACGACATTGAAACCCTTATTTATACTACAATATTGTTATCCGATCTGACTCCGGGAGAACTTCTGGAAAAACTTCAGGATTTAGCTGATGGGGAATTAGGTAAGTGGATCAATTCAATCAATTCCGCCGAAATTTCTTCTAAAGAGGAGTTAATTGCCCTGATGTTGCAAAATACAGAGCAAAATCCTTATTCCAGAGCTGATGTAAATAAACTTTTGGGAGATCTGCTGGCTGCGGAAATTCATATTTCGGACTTGCACAATTCATTCAGGGAAATCGCTCAGCTTAGTTTTCAGGAAATTTCTGCAAAGTTGGGTGAAAAAGCAATTGACATTACGAACCCGGAAGAATTAATTTCATTTTTTGATAAAAAAGAAACGCATGAATCAAGAAAAATTATAGCTTTTCTGAAAGGGATAGGTCTTGTTAACATTGAAGCTCCGGATAAAATAGAAGTTACTAAGTACGAACCGGAGAAAAAACCATCGGCAATAATACTTTACCTGTTATCAGCACTTGTAGTTGGCCTGCTAATCAAATATGCTGTAACATTAATAAAAAGGAGAAGATCAGATAGTTCAAAAAAATAATATAATTTATTAAATTTGAAATAGTTATTAATACCTTTATTTTTCTTATATTTCTTTTGGAAAATATAGAATAATCAATTTAAAATATATTTGTGAGGTGTTATGAAGTATTTTACCCTATTTTTATCCTTTTGGCTATGGTTACTACCACTATTTGGTCAGGTAAATCAATCAGATAAAGAACTTTTTCTTGATGCTGAGTATTATCGTCTTTATGAGGAATACGAAGAGGCTCTGCCTTTATATCAAAAATTGATTAATGAGGGCTATGATAATGCTCATATAAATTACAGAACCGGAGAATGTTATCTGCAGATACCCGGGAAAAAGAGTCAGGCTATCCCATATCTCGAAAAGTCAGTGAAAAGCATTTCAAAAAAATTTAAGGAAGGTAAATTCAAAGAAAAAAATGCACCGGTTTATGCTTTGTTTTATCTGGGCAAGGCCTATCAGACTGATAATAAGCTCGATAAAGCGCTTTCGGCCTATGGGGAATTTATTGAACGGCTGGATAATAAGGATCAGTACAACATGAGCTTTGTGAATAAGCAAATAGAGTCATGCAAAACAGCTAAGGAAATGATGCAAAATCCTGTCCGGATTGAAGAAAAAAATTTAGGCAAAAAAATAAACAATTCTTCCCCAAATAACAGGCCGGTGGTTTCTTATGATGAATCAAAAATTATATACAACTCAGAACTAAAGTTTTATGATGCAGTCTTTATGTCAAAAAAGGACACAGCCGGGAAATGGGAACCTTCACAGAATTTAACACCTCAACTACAGAGTGAAGGCGGTTTTTATTCCAGTTCGATGAGTAGCGATGGTGATAAATTATTGTTATTCAAATCGAATCCATATAACGGAGAAATTTTTATCACGAATTTTGATTCAGTAAATAATAAATGGAAAAAACCTGAAAAATTGGGCAAAAATATTAATTCTAAATTTTGGGAAACACATGCTTGTATTTGTAATGATGGCAAAACAATCTATTTCACAAGCAACCGTAAAGGTGGAATGGGCGGCCTTGATATTTACTATTCCAACTACGATGAAATTAATGAAGAATGGGGGTCGGCCAAAAATTTAGGAGAAAAAATAAATACCCCTTATAACGAAGAAACTCCTTTTTTAACAGAAGATGGCAGCCGTTTATATTTCAGCTCTCAGGGGCACAATGGAATGGGGGGATTTGATATTTTTTATTCAGAAAAGGTTGGTGAAAATGAATGGACAGAACCTGTGAATATTGGTTATCCAATTAATACAACCGGCGACGACTTGTTCTTTTACCCTGTAAATAATGGTCATGCCGGATATATGGCCAAATATGATGAGGATGGCTTTGGTAAGCAGGATATTGTCCGTATTGAAATTTTTTCTGAAGATAACCCTAAGGAAATAGAACTTCAGGGAAATATAAAAATACCTGAGAATAATAGATCAAATGGGGAATTTTCAGTAAAAATTGATTCTATTGACGGAAAGACTATAAAAAAAATTAAGTTTTCAGAATCCCCCGACAACATAAGCTTTAATGAAATTGTTAGTCCCGGTAAATATACAGTACAAATAAAAGGTGACGGTTATTTATCTTTGGAAAAGCACATTTCTATTGGTTGGGATTATAATCGTAAAACATTTTCAATTAATGAAAGCCTTATGCCAAAGGAGGAAAAGATCGCACCTTTTAAAACATTGAAAAATGTCTATTTTGAGTATGATTCGGCTACTTTAACTCCCGAAGCAAAAGAACGCTTAAATGAGCTGGCTGAAATTATGAAAGATAACCCTGATTTGGAAATCGAAATTATAGGACATACAGATGCTAAAGGCTCTTTTTCATATAATAAAAAGTTATCACGCGCAAGAGCTGGTTCGGTTGTTGAATATTTGCAGAAAAAGGGAATTGAATTGGACAGGATAAAAGAGAAAGCAAAGGGTGAAGAATATCCTATTGCCTTAAATACTTATCAGGACGGCAAAGATTGTCCCGAAGGAAGAAAATATAACCGGA
Source organism: uncultured Bacteroidales bacterium (assembly GCA_964345495.1). Classification (GTDB taxonomy): domain Bacteria; phylum Bacteroidota; class Bacteroidia; order Bacteroidales; family UBA12077; genus JAGXLC01. Next base: position 19,245 of record CAYFRV010000013.1, read on the forward strand.
GAGTAGAAGTTAAACCGTTGACCTCAAAAGATAAATCCATTATTAGCCAGTATAATATTGTACCTAATGAGTTGAGAAAAAAGGGAAACATCTCATATCGGGTGCTTCTTACCAAAACAGAAGAGCAATTAGCTGATGATTACTTTTCAAAATACCCTTCTTTAAAAGATTATACTATTGAAGAATATTATAATGGAAAATATTTTTATCTTTTGAACCGTACAGAAAGTCAGGCAAAAGCTATTGATCCTTATCGTAAAGCGGTTAAAGAAGGTTTCAGGGAAGCACGGATTATTTCAAACTATCAGCTTGAGGATATAATGAAACTTGAATATGCAAAGAACATTGTAAAAAAAAACCGTATTATATCGCAGCCGGATAATAAAAATTAATGAATACTTTAGAAGAAAAAGATATAAAGCTCAGAGCAATAGAGCCTTCTGATTCAGATTTGATATATAAGTGGGAAAATGATACTACAGTCTGGTATGCAGGAAATACAATAGAGCCATTCTCTAAACACATTATTGATCAATATGTAAAAAATGCCCACCTGGATTTATTTCAGTCGAATCAGTTAAGATTGATGATTGAAACAAAAGGAAATAACGGTTTTCCAAAAAAAACAATAGGTTCTATTGACCTGTTTGATATTGACAGTATGCATCAAAGAGCTGGCGTAGGCATACTTATTGCTGAGAAGGATGCCAGAAACAAGGGTTTTGCAAGTCAGGCTCTAAAGGCAATTATCAAATATTGCTCGGAAGTTTTATTATTACACCAGTTATATTGTAATATTGATGAAGACAATGATGCAAGTATTCATTTATTTAGTAAAAATGGATTTGAAATTACAGGTGAGAAAAAAGATTGGATTCGTACAAAAGAAGGATGGAAAACGGAATATTTCCTGCAATTAATCTTTAGCTCCTGAATTGCTGTGAACTAACTCCCCATCAGGAATTGATTTGAGAAATTGATAGTTTCTTTTTGTATAATCTATAGCCGCGCAATAGTGATTTACGCCGTTTGTTACAATTAAATATTTTACTTTCAACTCATAATTATATCTTGTAATTTGATCAAAATGCTCCTGACTAATTTGAATATCAGGTGCTTTACATTCCACAATTAAAGCGGGTGTACCGCTTTTATCAAAAGCGACAATATCACTTCTGTATTTAATTTTATGTAACTGAAATCCCATTTCAACAGCCATTAGATTAGGTGAGTACTTTTTATCCTGTATTAAATATTGCAGAAAATTTTGCCTCACCCATTCTTCCGGAGTTAATTGTATGTATTTTTTTCTGATTTGGTCATATATATATTTTTTTTGTTCCTTTGTTTTTATTTTGAAAGTATAATTTGGTAAATTTAGATTTTTCATAATGTATAAAGCTCATTATAATTATATTTAACACTAAAGATAATATTAAAAAATTATATACCATGAAGACAAAAGAGCAAATTGTGAAGGATTGGCTTCCAAGATATACAGGGACACCTCTTGAAGATTTTGGTGAATATATTTTATTAACAAATTTTCAGAACTATCTTGAATTATTCACTGAGTGGCATAATACCGAGATAGTTGATCCGAATGCACAAATGCCTACAGCCACTGCCGATGGTATTACCATGATTAATTTTGGGATGGGAAGTGCCAATGCTGCCACAATTATGGATTTGCTAAGTGCCATTCAGCCTCATGCAGCTTTGTTTTTAGGAAAATGTGGAGGATTAAAGAAAAAGAACAGTGTTGGAGATTTTATTCTGCCTATTGCTGCTATCCGTAGTGAGGGAACTTCAAATGATTATCTTCCTCCTGAAGTGCCTGCTTTACCGGCTTTTAATCTTCAGCGCGCTGTTTCTACAGCCGTGCGGGATATGAGTTATGATTATTGGACAGGAACTGTGTTTACAACAAATAAGAGAGTTTGGGAGTATGATGAGAGATTTAAGAAATATCTGCGCAAAACACGTTCCATGGCAATTGATATGGAAAGTGCTACTCTCTTTATTGTTGGTTTTGCAAACGGAATTCCTTCCGGGGCCTTGTTACTTGTAACTGATCAGCCGATGATATCCACAGGTATAAAAACCCAGGAAAGCGATAAAAAGGTTACCACCAATTATGTGAAAGACCATGTGAAGATGGGAATAAATGCATTAAAAGAAATTAAACATAATAAGCGATCTGTTAAACACTTAAGATTTAGTTAAGCGAAAACCTATGGAGTATCAGTATAACGATATCATCAATGAACTGAAGAAGAAGATATATAAACCGGTGTATTTTCTTCAGGGAGAAGAGCCTTATTTCATTGATAAAATAACTAGCTACATTCAGGAGAATGTCCTTACGGAAGCCGAAAAATCTTTCAATCAGACAATTCTTTATGGTAAAGATACAACTGTTGAAGAGGTCATTAATACGGCCAAAAGGTTTCCAATGATGGCTAACCTTCAGGTAGTGATTGTAAAAGAGGCTCAGGAATTGAAGAATATTAATGATTTGCAACATTATATTGCAAATCCACAGAAAACTACTTTGTTGGTGATCAATTATAAATACAAAACGTTCGATAAACGTAAAAAGCTTTTTAAATTGATGAAAGACCATGCGGTAGTTTTCAATTCACCAAAGATACAGGAGCACAAAATACCTGCATGGATTACGAAATATATTGAAAGCAAAGGGAAAAAGATAACTTCAGATGCTTCTGTATTATTGACAGAATATCTGGGTAACGACCTGAATAAAATTGTACACGAACTGGATAAACTTTTCCTTACGCTCCCGAACAATGAACAAACGGTTACGCCTAATCATATTGAAAAGAATATCGGGATAAGTAAAGATTACAATGCTTTTGAACTGAACAAAGCTTTAGCAGATAAAGATGTCCTTAAAGCTAACCGGATCATTAAACATTTTGGTAAAAATCCCAATGAGCATGCTATGCCCAAAATTATTGGCTCATTATACTATTTTTTCAGCAAGGTACTTGGATATCATTTTCTTGAGGAAAAAGATAAGAAAAATAAATATGCTGCTGCATCAAAATTAAAGCTATACCCGAACATGCTTTGGCAATATCAGAATGCAGCAAAAAAATACGACAGAAATAAATTGGCAAGGATTATCGGGTATTTACGCGAGTATGACACCAAATCAAAAGGGCTGAACAATACTTCCACTCCAAGTGGAGACCTTCTGCAAGAACTAATTTTTAAAATTCTGCATTGACATGACAATAATTTTAATTCTGGTGACTGGCGCTATTTCTCTTCTGGCTTTAAGTAATGAATCTATAATGAAGAAATATCAGTTGAATCCTTACCAAATGTATCACAAAAATCAATGGTACAGACTTATTTCACACGGATTTCTTCATGGAGACTGGATTCATTTGCTTGTTAATATGTTGGTTTTCTTTTCTTTTGGAACTGCTATTGAAAACCAGTTTGAAATACTTGCTCATAAAGGAATGATTTCCAATAATATTTTACATTTTTTTATACTCTATTTTGGCGGAATGGTTATTGCCACGCTTTCTACGGTTGTTAAATATAAAGATAACCCTGATTATAACGCCATCGGGGCATCGGGTGCAGTTTCTGCGGTAGTGTTTACATACATTTTCTTTTCTCCAACCAATTCACTGCTCCTAATGGGTGTGATTCCAATTCCGGCAATTCTTTTTGGTGTGTTGTACCTGATATATTCGCAGTACATGAGCAGAAGAAGCGGAGGTAATGTAAATCACGATGCACACTTTTATGGGGCTGTATTTGGGTTTGTTTACCCGATATTGCTGGAACCCAACCTGATAAACTCTTTTATCAACCAGCTTTTTTAAGGTATTGCGGGAATGAACAGCTTAAAACAATATATTAATCTGAATGGTGAGTTTTACGAAAGCCAAAGTCCGTTGCTTTCTTATTTAAACAGAGGGTTTTTATATGGCGATGCGCTTTTTGAAACTATGCATGCAAACGGTACACACATCCAGTTTTTCGATGATCATATAGAAAGACTGATGGATGGGATGAAAAAACTCAAAATGATCATCCCGGAAGAATTCATAATAAAATCAATTGAAAAGCAGATAGTCAAGCTTTTGCGTAAAAACCGGCATTTGAAGGGAGCAAGAATAAGGCTGACTGTTTTTAGAAATGAAGGGGGAAAATATACTCCACAAACAAATGAAGTTTCCTATCTTATTGACAGCGAAAAGCTTCCTTCTTATCACTATGAGTTAAATAAAAAAGGATTACAAATTGATCTGTTCAACGAGTTAAGAAAACCGATAAACTATCTTTCCAACCTGAAAACCACAAACGATTTGCTTTATGTTTTGGCAGGGAATTTCAAAAAGGAAAATGGATTGGATGAGTGCATCCTTGTCAATCAAAATAATGAGGTATGTGAAGCCATCTCTTCTAACTTGTTTATAGTTAAAGATCAGATTATTAAGACGCCGCCGTTAAAATCGGGTTGCCTGAACGGAATTATGCGGAAAAAAATTATTTCTTATGCAAAAGACCTGGGGTTTAAGATCTCTGCAAACTATCCCCTTGCTCCACAAGAACTGCTCGATTGTGACGAGATTTTTCTTACGAATGCAATCAAAGGAATTCAATGGGTTGGCGGATTCAGGCAAAAAAGATTTTATAAAACAACAGCAAATAAGTTGATTCAGAAGTTAAATGCGGAAACAGCCCTGGA